>NZ_DJDC01000029.1:0-37542 GCF_002430855.1 Acinetobacter sp. UBA5934
TATTCCTGCTGAAATCAACACAGCTAAAGTTTTGGATCGCGAAGCCAAACAAATTTATCCAGCAGAAGTTCTAGATATCAGTGTCAATGGTTACAGAATTAAATGGAATGGTGTAGCACCTTCACATTTAAAAACTGGCGAATTTATTTTGATTCAGGAAAATACGCATAGTCCTTGGCGTGGCGGAGTAATTCGCTGGATCAAGCAATCTACGGAAAAAAGTCTGGAAATCGGACTTGAAGTCTTGGCACAAGATTTATTCCCTTGTGCGGTCATGATCAAAACAGATCGTCATAGCAATAATTACCAACCTGCGCTGATTGTTCAGTCCACCCAGCTTGATGAAGAATCAACCAGTCTGATCGTGTCTGGTTCACATATGTTTAGAGAAAAACAAACCATTCATTTACGCTTAGGCCAAGAAGAAATAAAAATTTATTTAACTAAAGCGCAAATCATTACACAGAGTTTTATTCGCTTTGAATTCGAGTTACTCAATGAGCAACAAGAAAGCCTGATCAAAAACTTTATTCATAAGCAAACGAATGAAATCAAGAATCACGATTTATGGGAAGCATTGAAGTGAGAAATCCATTATTGTCTAAAAAGTTAAAACGTACTGAAACACGTTTACTCATTATCGATGATAATCAAATCCGTTTTAACCAGATTCGTGATCTTTTAACATCGAGTGAACATGTGGTACATGCCACCTTGCTTGATGATTTACAAAATTTCGAAAAACAATTACATCACACTTGGGATCTGGTTATTTTTGGTCGTGCTTATGACTTAAAATATGAACAGGCTTTAAGCCTGATTCGCTTATCCAAACAACCCAACTTACCCATGATTTTGCTCAAACCTGAGGATTATCAAGCTGACCAGTATGCAGCATATATTCGTAAAGGAGTTTACGATATTCTGAATCTGGATTATCCAGATCGTTTTTATTTGGGGCTTTTACGTGCACTTTCACTGAGTCGCTTAGTCCTGACTCAACAACATTTAATGGAACAGCTAGAAACAGCTCAAACCCATGCCCAGTCTTTAGTTCAAGAGAGCAATAAAGCCATTGCACTGATTCAAGAAGGCATTCATATTCAGGCAAATCCTGAATATTTGGCACTTTTTGGCCTTAAAGATGAAGAGGATATTGCTGGACTTCCCCTGCTCGATCTCCTTCAGCCTAAAGATTTAAATGATTTTAAATTACGTTTTAAAAAGATTTCTCAAGGTCAGTTCGATTTAGGTCGTTTTGAAATCAATAGCCTGAATAATCAGATATCTATCCCAAACCCGCTTAAAATTGAGTTTTTGCCATCTACGGATGAAGAAGATGCAGTTCAAATTACCGTTGATATTGAATCTTTATCCCCTGGTCAGACGACATCAGCGACAGCGGATGCTCAAAAGCCAAATACCTATCAGTTGATTAATCGTACAATTACTCAACAGCCTTCTGATATTAATGCACTGGTTCTGTTCTCTTTGACTTCCTGCCCTGACAGCATTTTTGAAGGCGATTGGGATACTTTCAAAAATTATTTCAGCCATATCAAGGAATTTTTAAAAGAGCAAACCCATGTACCCTTATTTCAAATGAGTTCTGGGATTTATGTCGCTTTGTTCCAGGCAGAGTCTAAAGCCAAGTTAGAGTCCAAACTTATAGGTCTAAGCTCGCTGAAAAAACCGCAATTATTGTCAATTAATCAAACCTCTTATCCGCTGAATCTCAGAATTGGCTATACGCTATTAGAAACTGAAATACGTGACGAAAAACATTTTGAACAATTTATTGCTTCAGCTTATAAGACCGCTTTACCGGAAAATCAGCCGACTCCAGCACTTGAACTTGAAGCACCTTTAGATCTTCCAAGCATTGAGTTGCAACAACCGAAAATTAAGGCAGTCTCTAGTTCACCTGAAGCAACGTTACTCAGAGCTTTACAACAAAGTTTGGATCGTGGGGAAATTCATCTTAAATATCAGCAACTTTATGACAAGCAAGACACCAATTTATATACTTATGAAGTGACCAGCGGTTTCATTTATGAAAACGCCTGGAAAGATTTGTCCAGTTTGAGAGAACTTGCAGAAGATCCTGAATTATCTATTAAGCTGGATCGCTGGATATTAGTGGAATCATGTAAACAACTGCATAATTTCATTACTCAATATCCTGAAGCAAAATTGATTGTAAATTTGAATAAAGCGGTTCTATTCCACGACCGAACCTTCCCTGAGTTTATTTCCAAACTCATTACCATCATTCGCAGCAAATTAAAACATCCGCTAATTTTACAGTTTTCGGAAGAAGATATTAGTCAAAATATTTCAGATGCCCAAAAGCATATTGCCCAGTTACGTCAATTTGGTGCTGAAGTCGCTCTTCGAGACTTTGGTAATACCATTTATAGCGAATCGATGTTACGTCAACTTGATCTTAATTGTTTAACTTTACATCCAAATTTGACCAAGATGTTGCAGGCAGAGAAATCGACGCAGGAATTACAGGAAAAGCTGAGCTCTTTCCATGAAATTAAACCTGGCGAAATCATGCTACGTGATCTGAATGACATGACCCTTTTCGCAAATGCCTGGAATGTGGATGCACGTTTTATTCAAGGTGACTATTTCCAGAAAAAACTGGATCATTTGATTGATGTACAAGACCAATAGGTCTTGTATACGGTCTGCAATTAAATTCCTCACTAAACAACAGACATAAAAAAACGGGCAAGAAGCCCGTTTTTTTCATTCTGGGTATTAACGTTTGATAGAACGTGACATACCAGCAAAACGTTGTTTGAACTTGTCGATACGGCCGCCAGTGTCCACATTCTTTTGTTTACCAGTATAGAATGGGTGGCATGCTGAACATACGTCTAGGTAAATAGTTTCTTTACCAAGAGCTGAACGAGTTTCAATTACGTTACCACATGAACAAGTAGCAACTAATTTTTCATATTTTGGGTGAATATCGGCGCGCATCGTCGATTACTCCATTAAGATGAAAGAAGGTTTTGCTGTCATCGCAATTGATCACTCTCATGATTCATGAGGAAAAAAGCTTCTTCAAAAAAAAGCGAGACCAACACCATAACAGACCATTCTTTTGGCCCACCGAGACGGATACCGTCAGAGCTAAGCACAACAAGTGGGCGTAATTATACGTGAAAAACTAACAGATAGCGAATTATTCTTTACACTCTTCTACAGCATAGTCCTTCTCTGGATGTTTCGACCAATAATTGGCAATGACACCACAGACCATGAGCTGAATCTGATGGAAAATCATAATCGGTAAAACAATCATCCCTAAAGGTTGCCCAATAAACAGAATTTGTGCCATTGGCACCCCACTGGCTAGAGTTTTTTTGGAACTACAGAAAAACATCGCAATCTGGTCTTCCCGGTTAAAACCCAGCCATTTGGGGATGTATAAAGCCAGCAGCATGATGAGGGTTAAAAACACTGAACAAGCCAGAGTCAAAACAAACAAGGTTTCCCAACTGACTACGTCCCATAATCCTGCAACGACTGCCCCGCTAAAAGCACCATATACCACCATCAGAATAGTGCCCTGATCGAATGCTTTGACAATACCGGGCAATTTCAACATATATGGATAAACATAAGGGCGTAATATCTGCCCCAATACAAATGGCACCAGTAACAATAAGGTAATTTGAAGAATTGAGGAGGTAGGATCAAAGCCATGTTGCGACTGACCTAAAATAAAGAAACTGACCAATACCGGGGTAATGAACATCCCGACAATATTGGAAAATGAAGCACTGCACACCGCACTGGCCACATTGCCTTTTGCCACCGAGGTAAATGCAATGGAAGATTGCACGGTTGATGGCAAGAAGCACATGAACAGGAAGCCCCAGTACAACTCTTTTCCTAACAGCGGTAAAAGAATCGGTTTAGCCATTAGCCCTAAAAGCGGAAACAAGGCAAAGGTGAAAGCAAATACCACCACATGAAATTTCCAGTGCATGATGCCCTGCACCACTGCTTCTCTGGACAGTTTTGCACCATGCAAAAAGAATAGAATTGCAATTGCTACCGAGGTGATCACACTAAAAATATCTGCAGCCAAGCCCGATATGGGCAGAATGCTTGCCAAGATCACCATCACAATCAACAAAATAGTAAAGCGATCCAATGCCAATAATTTTAACATTGCTACTTCCTGTAATAATTGAAAATATAAAAAAGCCCAATAAGTGAATTTACCTACTGGTAAAGTTTCATCTTACTGGGCTAAATAAATAAAGCCAGTTTTTCAACTCAATGTTGAATATTTAGTTTATCTATATCACTTTATAAAAAAGTCTATTAGTTATTACGGGCATCTTTATCTTGCTGAATCAGCTCGATTTTATAACCGTCTGGATCTTCAACAAAAGCAATCACGGTAACGCCGCCTTTCATGGGACCTGCTTCACGCACGACATTACCACCGCGCGCCTTGATCTCTTCACAGGCTTTATAGGCATCATCTACTGCAATGGCAATATGACCATAAGCATTACCCAGTTCATAACTTTCTGTGTCCCAGTTATGGGTGAGTTCCAACACAGTATGATTTTCTTCATCACCATAGCCCACAAAGGCTAAAGTGAAACGACCTTCTTCATAATCACGTTTACGAAGCAAAGTCATACCGAGTACTTCAGTATAGAACTTTAAGGATTGTTCTAAATTGCCTACACGTAACATGGTATGCAGCATGCGCATCTTTGATTTTCCTAAGTTATCAATTTTTATAGACACTATAGGGATTTCATGTGGAAAATTCAATTTAGCAATAGGATTATAGAGAGTATTTAATGTCCTACTCCCCTGTGATCTTGACATTTTTAAATCAATATCGGGCTTAGCTGCGTGTGTTGTCTGATAATTATTTACTTTATCGGGCTTAGCTGCGTGTGTTGTCTGATAATTATTTACTTTTACTTAGGCTATTTATAAGATAATTTTGAACTTTTACAGTGTTTTTAGCTAAATAAAAAACCCATTTCCTCCTCAAGAAAAAATAGGTTTTTCATTCAGTTTTTAAAATTTGAGCTTAGCTAGATTGTTGCTGCCCATGTTCACGCAGTAACTTACCTACCCACACCACCAATATTAAAATTGGAATACCAATCAGGGTGGTCATAAGGAAGAAGTTCGGATAACCGATATTGGTCACGATCGTTCCCGAATAGCCACCTAAAATCTTCGGCGTTAAAGTCATGAGTGAACTAAAAATGGCGTATTGCACTGCCGTGAAAGACACACTGGTTAAACTCGACAAAAACGCAATAAATGCGGCGCCTGCCAAACCGGATGCCAGATTATCGACAATAATGGCAAAATATAACCACAGTGAACTATAAGGTTTAATCACCTTGCCGCTAATTTCCACCTCATCAGCCGATTGAATATTGACGGCCGCTAAGGGCTGAACATCAAGATCCAGGCCTTTGGCTACACTTGAGTTCATATCCACAGTATAGCCATGCTGTGTGCTTAAAATGGCTTTGTCGTTATCCATCACTTCAGCCACTAACTGTTTCGAGGCAGAATTTGCCAAGATTGCACCTGGAATAGCTGCGCTAAATACACCTGCTTTATCCAGATTGGCATCAAATTCTTGATTATCCAGACGCAGGACTATTTTTTGCGTTTCAGTTAATGGCTGCCCAAAATACTGTCCTCGCATCACCAAACTGTTTTCTTTTTCATCTGGCGTAATGGCATTATCACTGGTTACCGGCAGAATGTGCATGCCAGTCTGTTGGGCATTTAATTTTAGATATGGTATTTGCGTAGTGACCGGAGCTTGAGCCTCATCCAGGTATTGTACGGCAACCTGTATGTCATTGGCTTGGGCTAACACCTGAGCGGGTACCTTCATTTTCCAGTAACCCACTTCATCCGATTGCACCTGATACTGATGCTGACCTACCGTGACTTGCACATCATGTGTAGGCTGTCCAGATTTGACCAAACCAATAAAGATCAGATTGGTTGAGCTGGCCAACATGGCACCGACAAACATCAATTTCATAATGTTCATACGCTGTGCCAGCAAACCACCCAGAAAACCACCGACCAGACTGAAAATCACCCCGTAAATTTTTACCGCTTCGGCAATCTGCTCTTTGGTGAAGTTTAAATCCTGGTAAAACACATTGGAGATGACCCCGGCAATAATGTCGGAAATACGGTAAAAACCAATTAACAACAACAATACTAAGGCCAGTTTTACACCATAACGCCTAAAGAAATCGGCAATCGGACTGATCCAGGTTTCCACAGCCATTTGCTTATTCACTGCGCCCATTTTTACCAATAATGAGCCCAGTAATACAGCTACAGCAGCAGATCCAACAAAACGTAAGGTTTCAAAGCAGAATAGCAACAACGAATCGGTAATTGCGAATTGTGCTTTCACAGATTCGGTTAAATTTCCAGAAACAATATAACTGACTACGAAGCCAATCACGGCAACAAAAAATACGGCGACCAGACGATAATAATCACTACGCTTATAATCTTTATAAGTACGTTCGACATGCGGCTCACGAATCACTAAAGTGGTGATAATTCCCACCAGCATGACTGCGGCCATGATTAAGTAAGTGATTTTCCAGGCACTATAAATATAGTTTCCTTTGGCTGTGCCAAGCGATGCTGCAAGGAACAACGCACCAGCCCCCGCCACAATCATCCCGATGCGATAACCTGCATTGTAAGTCGACGCAAGTACAGTTTGCATTTCTGTTTCTGCAAGCTCAATGCGATAAGCATCAATCACAATATCCTGAGTCGCTGCAGAAAAACCCAGCAACACAGCGCCTGCTGCCATCTGATACAAATAGCCCTGACCGAGTGCCGGATTAGAAAAAGCCATCATACAAATGGCGCTGATAATTAAAACTTGTGCAATCAGCAACCAGGCCCGACGACGTCCCAGCTTTTTGGTCAGGAAAGGCACCGGCAATTCATCAATCAAAGGTGCCCAGACAAATTTGAATGAATAGCCCAGTGCTGCCCAGCTAAAAAATGTCACTGCACTTTTTTCAATGCCCGCTTCACCTAGCCATAAGGACAGACTGGAAAAGATCAAAAGAATGGGAATACCGGCTGAAAATCCTAAAAACAGCATGACCAGTGCACGACGATCGAGAAAAGCAGTAAAGGCAGATTTCCACCCTGTAGATTGTGTTGTCATTGCGTTGTTTTTTTCTGCAAAACTGAATGCTGCTATTCAAACGCGTAATAAGTTCAGTTTCAACAATAATTGTGAAATCATTATTTTATTTTGTCGATAAAAGAGCCCTCCGCGCTTGAATTTTTCAACTAAACCTGTATACCTTTAAATCTCTATTGCAATATTTTAGTTTTGGATTTAAACAGTGCCCCAAAAACTCGATCAAATGAATTCTTCATTATCTGCAACTCCCCCAATGAATCAACCAGACTCTATACAAAGCAGTTTAATTTCAGCATTCGATCAACCGGAAATTCAAAACACCCTGACCAAAACACATCTTCAACCCCAGCAGTTGACGCATATTCCAAATCTTGAAAAAATTCCTGCGTCAACACGAAGAATAAAGCCTCTTAATGACTTTCTTGGGCAAGATCGCGCACGTGCCTCTGTTGAAGCAGGCATTGCCTTGCCTTATTCTGGCTATAACATTTTTGCAGTAGGCACAGCAGGCTTAGGTAAACGCACCATGATCAAGCGTTTACTGCAACAACATGCCAAGACCATGCAAACACCGAATGACTGGGTCTATGTCAACAATTTTAAATTGCCCCGTCAGCCAATTGCACTGGAACTTCCGCCCGGACAAGCGCCTAAATTTCAGGCCTTGCTTCATCAAACCTGGCAAACCATTTTAAAACAGCTGGAACGACGCTTTACGGCTGAAACCTATCACAACCGCATTGAAATGATTCGCGAGCAAACCGGCGATGAACAGCAATCGGCCCTGGTGGAACTGACCAAAGAAGGCGCAGACTTTGATTTAAAACTGATTTCACAAGATGATGAACACTGCTTCGTGCCGGTTCATCTGAAAGACAATGAATATCAGGAAATGTCCAAAGAAGACATCAACGCCCTGGATAGCAAACAGCGTGCAGAGATTGCTTCTAACATCCGCTACATGAATAAAAAACTGGAGCGTTTGGGCTTACATTTAGGTGATCTGGAAGATGATGCCCGAGATCAGGTTCAACATTTAAACCGCGACATTGCCAAACAAGTGGTGATGCCGCGTATTGATATGATTCAGAACAAATATCCCGATGTCGATGGCTTGACTGAATATCTGCAATATTATGCTGAAGATATTATCAATAATGTCGAAATTATCTTAGAGCAAGAAGAAGATGATTTCGCTCCAGGCATTTTCAGCCGTGTGCCCTCACGTTATCAGGCCAATATCATTGTTTCCTATAAGCCAAATAGCGGTGCACCCGTCATTTTTGAAGATTTCCCGACCCACTACAACCTGTTGGGACATGTGGAACAACTCACTCAAAATGGCACCATCACCACTGACTTTACCCTGATTCGTCCAGGTTCACTGCATAAGGCCAACGGCGGTTTTCTGATGCTTGAAGCTGAACAACTGCTGGAACAACCTTATGCATGGCAAGGGCTAAAACGTGCCTTGAAATCAGGAAAATTAAAGCTATCGTCGCTGGAACACATGCTGACCTTAACCGGCAGCATCTCCATAGAACCAGAGGCTATTCCATTAAATATCAAGGTGATTTTGCTTGCAGAACCTGAAATTTATTATGAAATTTTAGAGTTGGAACCGGAACTCGGCAGCGTGTTTAAAATCCGCGCCGATTTTACCGACACATTACAACGTAATGACATTAATGAACAAGCTTACATGCAGTTGATTGCAGACTATGTTCAGGCAGATAAACTCTTGCCTTTCGACCGTTCTGCATTGGCTGCATTACTTACCGATTCAAGTCGCCAGGCAGAAGACCAAAGTTCCTTGTCATTACACGCCTTAACTTTGGGTGATCTGATCCGTGAAGCACATCACCATGCCGCTCAGGCCGGTGATAAAACCGTTTCGGAAAAGCATATCAATACTGCACTGGATCATCGCAAGTATCGCTTAGGTTATTTACGTGAATTGTACTGGCAAGACTTAACGCGTGGCACGCAGCTCATCGAAACCAAGGGTCACCGTTTAGGTCAAATCAATGCCCTGTCCGTGATTCAGTATGCCGATGTTGAATTCGGCTTACCTTCACGCTTGACTGCATCGGTCTATCAAGGTGGCGGTGATATTCTGGATATCGAGCGTAGTGTCGAACTGGGCGGCTCACTGCATGCCAAAGGCGTACTGCTGATGTCAAGCTTCCTGAAAGCTCACTTTGGCCGTGAACAGATGCTGCATTTCTCGGCTGCCCTTGCCTTTGAACAAAGTTATGGTCAAATTGACGGTGACAGTGCCACCGTTGCTGAACTTTCGGCACTCATTTCTGCCATCAGCCAGTTACCCATTGATCAGTCCTGGGCCATTACTGGCTCCATGAACCAGTTGGGTCAGGTTCAACCAATTGGTGGTGTCAATGCCAAAATTGAAGGTTTCTATGATGCCTGTAAGTTACAAGGCTTGACCGGCAAACAAGGGGTGATTATTCCACGTCAAAATATGGAACACCTGATGTTACGTCATGATGTAATTGAGGCGGTGGCTAAAGGTCAGTTCCATATTCATGCCATTGAAACCATTGATCAGGCTTTAGAACTTTTAATGGCACGCCCTGTAGGCACACTCAACAAAAAAGGTCGTTACAGTAAAGGTTCAATTTATGCTGCGGTCATGGCGCAATTAGAATATTGGCAGGCACTGGAAGATGGTGCCGAAATTGAAGAAGAACCAAAGAAAAAGAAAAAAAAGAAGAAAGACAAGAAAAAGGCCAAAACTGAAATAACAGCTGATGAAACGGTAACAGCAATATCTGTTGAAGTTGCAGCAAATAATCAGGATCATAGCTCAAAAGATGCCTGACATTTTCTGAGACATTAAAAAAGCGCCTTCAAGGCGCTTTTTTATTTAGCCCTGAATTAAGCTTCAGGTGCCGGGCTGTACTGTTCTACTAAAGGTTTCAACTCACCTTTTTGGAACATATCAAGCATGATATCGCTACCACCGATTAATTCGCCATTGATCCATAACTGCGGGAATGTAGGCCAATTTGCAATTTGCGGCAAAGTTGCACGAATATCCGGGTTTTCCAAAATGTTGACATAGGCAAATGGACGACCAATTTGACTGAGTGCTTCTACCGCACGTGCAGAGAAACCACATTGTGGAAATTGTGGTGTACCTTTCATGTAAAGTAATACTGCATGTTTAGCAATTTGGTCACGAATTAACGCTTCAGTATCGCGTGCTTGTTCAGTCATTGATAAATCCTCAACTAATCTGCTTCGCATTATACCCAAAACTTAGCAAAACAGTATGTCTAAAGCAATAATTCCATTTTTATTTACATTTGGGCTTTTATTCTGTTCTGGATTTTGCTTATATAAACTTTTATTTTTCCCTCCTAACAGATAAGAGTTAGTCATGAATAACATTACCCTTGCTCCTGTGCAAACTGATCAACCATCTCATTTGATGCCGGTATTTGGCCGTCAGCCGATCAGTTTTGTCCGAGGACGAGGTTCTTATCTTTATACTGAAGATGGTACTGAATACTTAGATGCCTTAACCGGTATTGCAGTATGTGGTCTAGGTCACTCTCATCCTGCTGTAACTGAAGCCATTGTAGAACAGGCCGCTACCCTGATGCATACCAGCAACATTTTTGAAGTGCCGTGGCAAACGGCTGCTGCACAAAAACTTGCTGAAGTTTCAGGTATGGAAGAAATTTTCTTCTCGAATAGTGGTGCAGAATCAAATGAAGGTGCCATTAAAATTGCGCGTAAATTTGGCCATATGCAAGGCATTAAAATCCCAAAGATCATTGTGGCAGATCATTCTTTCCATGGTCGTACTCTGGCGACTCTTTCAGCGACAGGCAATAAAAAAGTTCAGGAAGGTTTCGCACCTTTGGTTGAAGGTTTTATTCGTGTGCCATTTGGCGATATCGAAGCAATTGAAGAAGCTGCAATTCACCATCCAGATATCGTTGCGATTTTAGTTGAACCAATTCAAGGTGAAGGTGGTGTCAACACGGCACCTCAAGGTTTTAGCTACCTTGAAGAAATTCGTCAAATCTGTAATCAGCACAACTGGTTAATGATGCTGGACGAAGTTCAAACCGGTAATGGCCGTACCGGTAAATACTTTGCTTACCAGCACACCAATATTGTGCCAGATGTACTGACCACAGCCAAAGGCTTGGGTAATGGCTTCCCGATTGGTGCGGTGATGACCCAAGGCCGTGGCGTAGGTGTGTTAACTGCCGGTAACCATGGTTCGACTTATAGTGGTACTGCGCTGGGTTCACGTGTAGTTTATACCGTGATTGATACCCTCCAAAAAGAAAACCTGGTTGCAAATGCTGCGAACATGGGCAGTTATATTGTTGATCAATTAACCCAGCAACTGGCTGATCAGAACATTATCGTTCGTGGTTTTGGTCTGATGATCGGGATTGAATTACCAAAAGATTGTGGCGAATTGGTCAATGTTGCACGTGATGAATATCATTTAATTATCAATGTGACGGCAGGTTCTGTGATTCGTTTATTACCGCCACTGAACATTAACCAGCAACAGGCTGATCAATTGATTGAACGTCTGGTTAAAATGATCAAGAATTACTTAGCTTAAGCCTTCGATGCAATTAAAAAAAGCCGCTTATTGCGGCTTTTTTTATACTTAATTATTATGAAGCTGCTTGATAAATTCTTCCGCCGGGCAACTGGCTAAAATATTGTTTTAATGCGTCTAAACAGCGATGAACCTTCATTGGTTGCTGATCTTGTTTTGCAGTGATGGCATATAAAGTAAAATTAGATAGTTTCCAGTCTGGCAAAACTTCCACCAAAGAGCCATTCATTAAATCTTTTTGTACATCCAAATATAAAATTCGTGCAATACCATGCCCTTGCAAACATAATGACTTTGCCACCAGAACGTTATTGGTACTTAAACGTGATTTCATTTCCAGATTAACTGTTTCACCCAACGCTGCATTTTGAAATGAAAAATGTTGATAATTTTTCATTATATTGACTGGAATCAGATCATGATTATTTAGGTCTTCAGGTCGTGATACAGGTGCCGATTGATTCAAATAACTTGGTGAAGCCACCATCACCTGCTCAACCAGAGCCAATGGCACTACATTCAAATTATGATCTTCTATTTTTGGACTCATGCGTAAAGCAATATCAATCCGCCCCTCGATTAAATCAATGTATTGATTATCTGCCTCTACATGTACATCGAGACCACGGTGCGCCTGCATCCAATGAGATAGTGCAGGAATCACATGATTAGCACCAAGTTCTGGGGTTGTGGCAATGCGTAAATCCCCAACCAAGTCATCACGTAACTCGTTGATACGGATTTTTCCGCGCTCTGCAGCGGCGAGCATTTCTTGACAGCTGTGGAAAAAAGCTTGTCCGGCTTCAGTCAAATTTAATTTTCTAGTCGATCGATGTAGAAGCTTAACTTCCATTTCATTTTCTAGAGAACGAATTTGCTGACTCACGGCGCTGGTCGTGATTCCTAACTCACGTGCAGCACCGCTAAACGAGCTTTTTTCAACAACACAAGCAAACACACCCATTGCTCGAAGTTGATCTAACATAAATTTCCCTCTGAACTTATGATTACTTTATCTTTCCGATAAAAGCAACTCATTGTATTATACGGTGAAATTTATGTTTTGTATTCTTAAAATTTAATTTATTGGTAAAACATTAGTCGGATTGATAGGTTTACCATTTAAACGTACTTGGAACTCGAGCATGGTCCGATTGGCTCCTGTGGAACCCATTTCAGCAATTTTCTGCCCTGCTGTCACATTCTGGCCACTGCTGACATTCATTTTACTGTTATGCGCATAAGCAGTAATGTAGCCATCTATATGTTTAATCAGAATTAAATTACCATATTCTTTTAGACCATCTGCTGCATAAACCACCTGACCATCTGCCGCAGCAAAAATTGCATCTCCGGTATTACCGCTATAGCGAATGCCCTTTACATTTGCAGCAAGATTAAAGTTTGCAATCACTGCGCCATTACTTGGTTTTACCCAGCGCAAACTAGAGACTTGCGAGGAGACTACAGGTGCCGTGGTGGTGGTTACCGGAGTAGGCCTATTCACCGGTGCTGTCGGAATTTGAACGGTTTGACGTTGAATTGGCGCCGCTTGTGTCACCGCTTGAGTTGTCGTGGTACGACGTGAACCTGAATCTTTTAAACGTAAAGATTGACCCACGTAAATGCGATATGGTGCCGTTATATCATTCATATCAGCAACACTGGTATAAGCTAGACCATAACGTGCAGCAATCCCGCTTAATGTGTCTCCAGATCGAACTGTATAGTAGTCTGGTGCAGTGGCATAACGTGTTGCATTATGAACTTGTGGTTTTGAAGCACAGCCGCTCAAAATAGCAGTTGCAATAACAGCTGTAGACAACGCCATGGTTTTCAACAAGCCTGCAGGCACAGCAAATAAGCGATACGATGACACCAAGTGCATTAATCTTCCTCTCTACACATAAGTCAATTTTAGGTTTGCGCTAAGATTAGCAAAAAAGCTTCTGAAAAATATGTTCAATTCTGCTTTTTCACAAAGTTATAACACTACTGGGCACTATTTAGAAAACTGTGCATGTAATGTGTGTAAAATCTCATAATTAGTGGCGTCCATTTGAATTGGCGTAATACTGACATACCCATTTGCCACTGCAAAAAAGTCCGATTCAATTTCGGTTACCCCTTTTTTAGGTTCAGCCACAGCCTCTCCTGACAAGCCAATCCAGTAAACCTGGCGTCCACGTGGATCTACATGACTGGTAATGGGTTTAGATTGACTGCGGCGCCCTTGGTAAGTAATTTTCGAACCTTGCAATTCAGATACATCTGGAATATTCACGTTAAAAATATGGCGTGGAGGTAAAGTCGGCAGACCTTGGGCAATAAAATCATGCACCCATTTTGCCGCTACGGCATAATCATTCGGGCTGTCATAAGAACGTACATTTGGTCCCGCCATAGATACGGCAATAGCAGGTTGTTTCATCAGGCGCCCTTCGAATGCGGCTCCGACAGTGCCTGAGTAAAGTACATCATCACCCAGATTTGCCCCGCTGTTAATTCCGCTAACCACCAGATCAAATTCAAAATCAAACAAACCGTTCATGGACAGATAGACACAGTCTGCAGGCGTTCCATTGACTGCCCAGACATCTGCTGAAATTTGAATCGGTCGTAAAGGACGATCTAGAGTCAGTGCGCTGGAAAAACCACTGCGTTCACTTTCAGGAGCAACAATGACGACACGACCCAGAGGAGCCAAGGCTTGAGCCAATGCCTGAAGACCGGGAGCAAAAACGCCATCATCATTGGCAATTAATATATTCACTTAAACATCTCGTAAAGGTTAAAAATGACTGATCAGAACATTTGATTGAATTGTATAGAAAATTATATATATTTGACGCTCAACATCCATTCAAAAAGTGTGATTTAAAAAATGATTAAAAGCATATCATTTCGTGGCTTATTGGGGTTAGGCATTGCAGCATTGTTATCTTCCACTGTTTTAGCCGATGAAGGCTTATCTGTGGAAGAAGCCAATACTATTGTGAAAGAAGATATTGCTTCAACTCAAGTGATGGCTGAAGTATGCCCTGCCATTGTGGGTAAAAATGCAAAATTTGATCAAAACATTCAGCTGTTAATTAAAACTTATCTGCAAGACTATTCAGATAAATCCATGACTTTTGATAAAATTCAGACAGATTCAGAATATAAATCTGTGCTAGAGGAAGCGCGTCAGGCAGCAAAAGAAACCAGCAAAGATGAACAACAGTCGGTTTGCGATGATGTAGTCAATTATCAGGCTTAATATAGAGCACTTGTTATATATAGAATAATCAAGATATTAAGCGTTTTGTAATGATTCCGGGCATAAAGAAGAATTCTTTTTATGCCTTTTTTTAACTCTTTTTGGAGCAATTTTTTTATTGACCGGGTCAGTTTCAACAGCTTCAATACATTTGTGTACTTACAATTACCAAAAATTTCGTTAAGCTTATTTTTATTGTGATGTTTTTAAATAATTTAGGTCTGTTTAATGAAAGTATCCCTGCTCAAATCTGTTTCCCTAGGTTTATTCACCACTGCTCTTATGACAGTTTCAGTGACTCATGCAGCTACGCAAAAAGATGAAAATATTGAAGTCACTCCGCTACAAAAAGTCACTCAACAAGAACTGGCCGCCATTTATGTACTTTCAGAAGTCTGCCCAGGTTTAGTCAAAGACAAAGCGCAATTTGAACAAGGATATTCCAAACTTGCACAGGAATATTTACCCGCAGAAAAAGATGCCGTTTCTACGCTAGAAAAACTCAGTAAAGAGAAAAAATTTAAGCCTATTTTAACTGAAGCACGTAGCGACGCGAAAAAGGCCGGAGATGCAAAAAACCAGGAGATTTGCCAAGAACTCACTGCATACAGTAAATAATACCAATTGGTTACAATACTTTTGAAATAAGCCGATTCTCACGGTAGAAGTCGGCTTTGCTTTGTCCTAAAATGCAAAGCTCTTTGTGCTTATTATTAAGATATTGGAACCACCCAGAATGACCCACAAAAGCGCCCTTGCTGCATTATTACTATTGCCGAACTTCACATACGCAGCAACTGTCTTATCTGCTCCGCCAGAACTCAATAATAAATCTTATGTGTTAATGGATTATGAGACAGGGCAAATCCTCGCATCAAAAAATGAAAATGAAAAATTAGCACCGGCTTCAATGACTAAAATGATGACCAGTTACATCATTGAACAAAAGTTATTGAGTGGTGATCTCACGGAAGATGAAAAAGTTCGCATGAACGAATCTGCCTGGTGTCGTGGTAGCAGTACAGAATCATGTATGTATGTACCACTCAACGGCACTGCAACAGCATTAGAAATGTTACGTGGGATTATCATCCAGTCAGGTAATGATGCTTCAAAAGCCATGGCAGAACACATTGCGGGCAATGAAGGTACTTTTGCCCACATGATGAATCAGGAAGCAAAACGTATTGGCATGACCAATACCAGCTTCATCAATGCAACCGGTATGCCTGCTGAAGGTCACTACTCGACTGCAAAAGATATGGCGACACTTGCACAACATATCATTCATGACAGTTCAAAGTATTACCCAATCTACTCTGAAAAAGAATTCACTTTTAACGGCATTAAACAAGGCAACCGTAATGCCTTGCTTTATACCGACCCAAGTGTAGACGGTTTAAAAACAGGTCATACTGAAGAAGCAGGTTATTGCTTAACCACTTCTGCTAAACGTGGTCCACTACGTTTAATTTCAGTGATTTTTGGCGCGCCAAGCATGAACGAACGTGCATCACAAACACGTGAAATTTTGGCTTGGGGTTATGCGAACTTTGAAACCGTTAAGGTTCAACCTGCCAATCAGGTTTTGGCCAAGTCAAAAGTTTGGTATGGCAAAAGCAACGATGTGCAAATTGGCCTGGCAGAAAACTTTAATGTGACTATGCCTAAAGGCGAAGCCAATGCCATTAAAACCCAGTTAGTCGTTCAGCCTAAATTGACTGCACCACTTAAAAAGGGTCAAGTGGTGGGTAAATATGTCGCTAGCCTGAATGGTAAAGTGATTGCTGAAAAACCGCTGGTAGCTCTTCAAGCTGTTGAAGAAGCGGGTTTCTTTGCCAAAATGATTGATCACATCAAACAATTCTTCGCAAACTTGTTCTAAGCTCAGCTTTAGACTTAAGTTAAGGCACCCACATTTCGGTCTGGGTGCTTTTTTATTTTATAATGCTTGAAAATTACAGATTGAAACCTTCACATGGCTAAAAATATTCGTCCCTATTTAGATACCACTCCGCAAATTGATGACTCTTGCTATGTCGATGACATGTCAGTGGTGATTGGCGATGTAGTACTTGCTGAAAATGTTTCGGTCTGGCCTTTTGCGGTGATTCGTGGTGATGTCAATCATATTCACATTGGCAAAAATTCCAATGTACAAGATCATGCCATGTTGCATGTGAGCCATAAAAAAGCCGATAAACCCGAAGGTTCTCCGCTCATTATTGGCGAAGATGTCACGATTGGTCATCATGTCAAACTGCATGGCTGTACCATTGGCAATCGCGTACTGGTTGGCATCAGCAGCATTGTTTTAGATGACGTCATTATTGAAGATGATGTGATGATTGGTGCAGGCTCTTTGGTTCCACCACGTAAACGTCTGGAAAGTGGTTATTTATATGTTGGTAGTCCGGTACAAAAGGTCCGCCCTTTAACCGATAAAGAAAAAGAGTTTTTGCCTTATTCGGCACGGCATTATGTGAAGGTGGCGGGGAATTATAAATAGAGCATCAGGATGCTGCGTTTATTAATAAAAAAGTACAATCCATTTCAAAAGTAAAAAACATTCAGTGCTATAATTTAATAGTGCCATCTATAAAAATACGCATAACAAAGCTACATCGTGTCATCAATATGATGTAGCTTCAATATTATGATTTAGCTATACAAGTGGCTTACAAATCTCTTGTCTGAATGTGACCGAATGAATCAAAGCCAAATGCTCCAATTGCACATTGAGCGTGATCTTGTCTCTATAGAGACGAATTTTAACATCTTCCGTAGATTGAAACTCTTCCAGAATGTGTTTGCTTGGCTCATAGCCCCAATATTTATGTGGCACAAAGTAGTCCATATTAATCACACGCATTGGCATAAGTCCAAAACTGCCGAGTGTGTTGTCTTCTTTGTCTCTTAAATCCATTTTAAAGCAAACACGTGGGCGGTTAAGATCTGGCCCAATCACAGCCTTATAGTTCAATTTATTAACAGCACCTTTATAGAGTACGGTCGATTTCACCACTTTGGCTCTTTGTTGATTACGTTTAATGGCACTACGCTTCATAAATAGTTCAATATCTTGCACCTCAAAAGTATAGCCATCACGATCTTGATCGATTTTTTTACCGCCCACTTTAAAATAAAAACCATTTTTCATCATGTCATCTGTAATGGCTTTAAACACATCGATATATTTACTTTCTTCGCTAATCAAGCTTTCTACGTTTAAGCTGTTTTTAATTTCAATTTTTTGCTCGTTGGCAAATGCCAATGTACTACACGTCATAAGTGAAGCTAAGCTTAATGGTTTGATCATCTTATTTCCTCTTAATTAAAAAAATCATCATTGCCTAAACTTAAACCATCCTCCTTTTTCTTTACTGTTGCAGATGGTTGTGGTTTTTCAATCTTTGGCTGTATAGGTACAGTTTGTGCTTCAACCGTTGGTGCCGTATCAGTGGTTGCTGTCGTTGCTACGTCCGCTGTCATGTTGATCACATCAGCAGCGGTGTTTGCATGTTTATCTGAGTCATCTACATGTATTTGGTGTTGATCTCGTTCCTGTTGACGAACACCCTGTTCATTCAATTCATTTTCACTTGGTTCATCATATAAATCAGGTGGAAGTTGAACCTCCTCTGCACTTTCATCAAAGCCATACGCTGCATAAGGATCATCAAGATAATCGCTTTGCGTATGGTTCTTTTGATACACATAAAAAGCTATAACGAATCCTATTACACACAAAACCAATAAGATGCGTTTCCGTTTTTTTGATGCATGCGCTATAGCTTCTTGCTTGAGCTTTTCTTCTGCCTCTTTTGCTAGACGTGCTGCTTTGGCTCGACGTTGATCTTCTTCTTCACGTAAGCGTTGCTTTCGAATCGACTCTTTAATCTGTTCATCACGTTGGGCTTTGGCTTGACGTTCTTTTTCGAGTTGTTCTTCGTATTCACGTTTATGCTTTTCAAATTCTTTATCACGCCAAGCACGTTCACGTGCTTTGCGCTCAGCCTCTTCCCGTTCACGTTTGCGTTGTGCTTGTTGTTCTTTACGGTATTGTTCTCGGCGTCGTTCTTTGCTCTGTGATTCTTGCTGTTGGCGTTGCGATTGTTCTTGTTTTTCTTGCTGTGCTTGCGCTTGTCGATCACGTTCAGCTTGTTCACGTTTTTCACGCTCGGCATTGGCTTGGTGTTGACGCTTAGCTTGTTCCTGTTTTTCTCGTTCGGCTTGCTCGGTTTGTTGACGTTTTTTACGTGCAGCTTGTTCTGCCTGTTCACGTTGTCTACGTTCAGCTTCTTGCTGTTGACGGGCTTTAAATTGCTGGAATGAATAAAGTGCAGCGTCGTATTCTTCACGCTTTTCATCATTGAGCAATACATCTTTAGCTTCATTTAGCAGTTTCATCATTTCTTCTGCTTCATGACTATTACCTTGATGGCGATCAGGGTGATATTTAAGAGCTAATTTTCGATACGCCTTTTTAATTTCTTGGCTAATTTCATTGTTATCAACACCCAATAAATCATAAAAATCAATCATTAAAAAAATAAATTATAAATATAAAAGTATTCCAATTATAATGATTTATCCACAAAATTTACTATCTTTTTCATATTTTTTTAATCCTAGATAACGTAATTGAGTCATAGAATAAGCTTCTGACACAGTTCAATGTTCATCAAGTACAGTGGCCTTTTTGATTCTAAAATGAGTTAATCATTTTTCTAATACACAAAGAAATCCCCTCCCGTCATAGCCACCACGCGCTAAATTTTGTAGAATACCCCTTTTATCCCATGGTGCTTTTCTATGACCGCTTGGACTGCCCACGTTACCGTCGCCACTGTTATTGAAAAAAATGGAAAATTCCTTTTTGTTGAAGAACATACTCAAGGGGTAACGCATACTGTATTTAACCAGCCTGCGGGTCATGTCGAATGTGGCGAAACGCTTATACAGGCAGCCATTCGTGAAACCATGGAAGAAACCGGGCATGAAGTAGAAATTACAGACCTGCTTGGCATATATACCTATACTCCCCCGATGTTCCCTGACCGTACCTATTTCCGTTTCTGCTTCTTGGCTAAAGATCTGCATCATCATGCAGAGGCAAAACTGGATACTGGAATCGTGGGTGCCGTCTGGATGACATTGGACGAACTGGAAGAATCTGCACGCGCACGTAGTCCTTTGGTGATTAAAGCCGTCAAAGATGCCTTATCCGGTCAAAAATATCCTTTATCGCTCGTTTACGAGCACCAAAACTCTCCCCTATTTACAACTTTGGATGCTTAATCCTATGCAACAACGTGTCATCGTCGGTATGTCTGGTGGTGTAGATTCATCTGTGTCTGCAGCACTTCTTCTTCAACAGGGTTATCAGGTTGAAGGTCTTTTCATGAAAAACTGGGAAGAAGATGACGGCACGGAATATTGCACGGCCATGGAAGATCTTGCCGATGCGCAAGCCGTGTGTGACAAAATTGGCATCAAACTGCATACCGCCAATTTCGCCATGGAATACTGGGATCGCGTTTTTGAGCATTTTCTGGCTGAATATGCGGCTGGCCGTACGCCCAACCCAGACATTTTATGTAATAAAGAAATTAAATTCCGTGCCTTTTTAGACCATGCCGTGAATTTGGGTGCAGACTTTATTGCCACTGGTCATTACTGCCGTCGCGGTGAAACCATGACCAACTCGCGTGGTGAAGAATACGCGCCTTTGTTACGCGGATTTGACCAAAACAAAGACCAGACTTATTTCCTGCATGCCGTACATGGCCGGGAAATTAACAAGACCTTGTTCCCTGTCGGTGAAATTGAAAAGCCACAAGTGCGTAAAATTGCTGAAGAGCTGGGTCTGGCAACTGCCAAGAAAAAAGACTCCACCGGAATCTGTTTTATTGGCGAACGTCGCTTTAATGACTTCTTAAAACAATATCTGCCTGCTCAAGCTGGAAAAATTTATCTAGATACAGGTAAAGAGGTTGGTGAACATCACGGCTTAATGTACTATACCCTCGGTCAACGAGGCGGCATCGGCCTAGGTGGTCTTAAAGGCGAAGCTGAAGGTGCATGGTTTGTTTTATATAAAGATATTGAAAACAACCGCCTTGTTATTGGTCAGGGTCATGAGCATCCACTGATGCAAAGTACTATACTTTGGAGTGAAGCGATTGACTGGGTTGCGGGTGAGCAAGAGATTCCAGAAACGGGTTTCCGCTGTACGGCTAAAACCCGTTACCGTCAACCTGATCAAGCCTGCGTCATTTATAAAGACAACATTATGCCAAATGGCGTAAGAGTAGAATTTGATGAACCGCAACGTGCGGTGACTCCAGGACAAAGTGTAGTGTTCTACGCAGATGAAGTTTGTTTAGGTGGCGGTGTGATTCATCATACCAATGCGCCAAAACCTGATTTTATTTAAAAGGAAGCGATAGGCATGGCTGAGTTACCCTTTCAACAGCCTCGAACTTTGAATGTACGCCAAAATCGGGCTTTGGCATTGGCAGCTGTGTTTCAATCGACACAGCTGACCCATATGACCGCCATGTCAGGACAGCAGAGTGTCGGTGAAAGTGGCAGTTTCTATTTGGAACAACTCATCAAAGCCAGCCTGAATATCCGTCCTACCGCCAATGAATCCTGCCAAACTTTAGATTTTTTTAATCAGCTTGCCGATATTTCCCTCGGTTTAAAAACTTTAGAAAATAGTATTACCCAGCCGTTTAACACTTCTCCCAAATCTCGCTTACCTAAACTATCTAACGCCAAATTGCCGATGAGCTATGCCATGGCATTGTTACAGTTAGAGAAAAAAGTCTATAGCAATCCGAAATTTGTAGAAATTATTGAACAATCGCAACAGAAAATTCTGAAACAGCTGTCTTTCTTTGACAATAACTATCTGCATCCCAGCATTATTGCCAATCTTGCCCAAACCTATATTGAAACTGCGGGACAAATTAACCCACGCATTATGGTCAAGGGCAATGCCGAAGCTTTTAAAGACAGTGGACATACCAATCGTATCCGCGCTTCCCTGTTCACAGGACTGCAACTGGCGCATTTATGGCGTCAGCTGGGCGGCAGTTCATGGGGCATGATTTTCAGTAAGCGCAAGCTACTCCAAGATATTCAAGATCTTGCCCGTTTACAGTATCAGGTGGTTTAACCTGATGCGATCCGGGCATTCCGCTTTACACGAGGGACTGTATATATTTTATAAATGATTGCGACTATTTGTGATTTTTAGAGGATACAAGGCATGATTTGCGAAACTTAGTCATTCTAAGTAAGCAAAGCATAACGATGTAGCATCAAAAATCACAATCGTCCCAAAGGGTTGAGCTTAAAAATTTCTCAAACATCGTTACGAATTTTGAAAATAGTCTTACTATTTTCTTCATTCCATGCCTTGTTTGATTATTTTTAATTCTCAACGCAACTTCTTTATAAAATATATACAGTCCCATTATTCCAAAGTTTAAGGAATCGCTATGAACGCTTTAACCGCACTTTCTCCATTAGATGGACGCTATGCTAGCAAATGTGATGCTTTGCGCCCTTTCCTCTCTGAGTTTGGTTTAATCCATGCTCGTGTGACTGTTGAAGTACGCTGGTTACAAGCGCTTGCAAACCGTCCTGAAATCACTGAAGTTCCTGCTTTCAGCGCAGAAACCAATGCAGCACTGGATGCGATTGTTGCAAACTTCTCTGAAGACAATGCCAACCGCATTAAAGAAATTGAACGCACCACGAATCATGACGTTAAAGCGGTTGAATACTTCCTTAAAGAACAGATTGCTGATATCGAAGAATTAAAAAATGCCGGTGAATTCATTCACTTCGCATGTACTTCTGAAGACATTAACAACTTGTCTCATGCTTTAATGCTGAAAAATGGGCGTGAAGTTTTAGTTGCTGCAATGCAACAAATCATCGACTCAATCGTTGCTTTAGCTGAAACGCACGCTGAACAACCGATGTTGTCTCGTACTCATGGTCAAACTGCAAGCCCGACCACTTTGGGTAAAGAAATGGCGAACGTGGCTTACCGTTTGGCGCGTCAAATCAAGCAATTCAAACAAGTTGAATTACTGGGCAAAATCAACGGTGCGGTAGGTAACTACAACGCACACTACTCTGCTTACCCAGAAATCAACTGGCCTGCGCATTCACAAGCATTTGTTGAATCTTTAGGTTTGCAGTTCAACCCGTATACCACTCAAATTGAACCACATGACTACATGGCGGAACTTTTTGATGCATTACGTCGTTTCAACACCATCTTGATCGACTTTAACCGTGACGTTTGGGGTTATATCTCGCTTGGTTTCTTCAAACAACGTTTGAAAGAAGGCGAAGTTGGTTCTTCTACTATGCCGCATAAAGTAAACCCGATCGACTTCGAAAACTCTGAAGGTAACCTGGGTATTGCAAATGCAGTATTGGCTCACTTGGGCGAAAAACTTCCTGTATCTCGCTGGCAGCGTGACTTAACCGACTCTACTGTACTTCGTAACATGGGGGTTGGTTTCGCGCAAAGCTTGATCGCATTTGAAGCGTGTTCTAAAGGTATTGGCAAACTTGAATTGAATGCACAGCGCATTCTGGAAGATCTTGACCATGCTCAAGAAGTGCTTGCTGAACCAATTCAAACTGTTATGCGTCGTTATGCGGTTGAAAAACCATACGAAAAACTTAAAGCCCTGACTCGTGGTCAGGCGATGACTCGCGACATGATGGTTGATTTCGTAAATGGTAACGAGCTTGAAGCTGTTCCTGCGGCAGATCGCGCACGTCTTGCTGAAATGACACCTGCAACCTATACAGGTAATGCATCAACTCAAGCTAAACAAATCAAAGACCTTATTTCTAAAATTTAAGTCTTAAATTTCATTTCTGATTTTTTAGAATGATTATAAAAAGCGAAGCTTAGGCTTCGCTTTTTATTGGGTGAACAAAATTAATATTTTAATTATGGCAATGGACAATAACGCATCCAATCCGCTTTCATTTTTTCCAATTCATCACCACTTAAAACATCACTGAAATAAATATAATAGGTTGCATCTGGATATTGAATCTCATGTCTAAACAACATGCCGCGCAAAGAAACTGACAATTCTTCAGGGAAGTCATCCGCTAAATAAAGCGCTTCAAAGTCATAATTAAAATAGCAATTCTGTTTTGCTTCGAATGCTTCTACAACAGCCATATGCACTACCTGGGAAAATCATAAAAAATATAAATACATTTTAACGGATCCACTTATAAAAAGCCTTTATAAAGGGCAAAATCATGATGCATAACAGCACAATTGATCAGGGAAATAACTATATGTTTGGCGCTATTTCAGCGATCAGCCTGACTTATTTTGCTAAAAAGGCAGTCGCAATATCTATATGCTTATACAGTAATATATCGACCTGAGTGTACAGACTCATGTTCCGATGGCGAAAATATAATTTACCATTACACTGAAATAGTGAAGCTTAGACTTCGCTTTTTTATTAGAATAGAATCCGTTGACAATTCATCTATGTCTGTAACGATATAAGTCATTCATAAAATTTCAACACTTCCAATAAAACTTTGTAAATACAAAAAAATAATGATTGAACATCAATTGAGCATTAAACACTGGCTTGCACTCGCAGTGATCACGGTTGCGATCATCATCGCAAGTATTCATCCTTTAGAATTTGAAGCATATTTACTGCATCAAGCAGGTACAGTTTTTTTGCTTGCTGTCTTGTTGTTTACCCAGAAGAAAATTGGCCTGACTTATTTCAGCTTTGTGTTATATCTTCTGTTTTTACTGATTCATATTCTCGGTGCACATTATCTCTATTCTTATGTACCCTATAATGAATGGCTGATTCAACTGTTCAGTTTTGACCTTAACCAATCGATGGACTGGTCACGCAATATGTACGATCGCCTGGTGCATCTTGCCTGTGGTTTACTGCTCTACCCAGCGATACTGCGGCTGTTTCAGGTGTGGCTACCTGGCGCTAAACCCTTCGCGTTATCTTTATTGGTGGTTCAGTTTATCATGGCCACCAGTTTAATTTATGAATGGATTGAATGGTGGATTGCCCTGGGTTTATCGCCTGAAGAAGCTGAAAATTATAATGGTCAACAAGGTGATATCTGGGATGCGCATATGGATATGCTGCTTGCAACACTAGGAGCTGCAAGCTCCGGTCTGCTTGATCTGTACTATCGTAGAAGCTTAGTTAAAGTACCACAACCAGAAAGCGATCAACACGCCTAGTGAAAAAAGTGAAGCAAAAAGGGGGAACCATGAATGGGATTCTATCCCCCAGAACATCCGTTTTGCCAGCCATTTTTTCAGCAGAACACTATTTAGTGTTAGCGCTGTCAAATGCAGCAACACACTGGCTAAAAACAGATTGGCGAATAATTCATGGATTTCTTTTAAACTGTGGCTATGCGTATAGTCGGTAAAAAAACCGGCCAGCACCGTTAAAGGTAGCAGACAAAAAATACCCAGTATGCTGAGCTGAAACAGGCTGAAACTGGCTGCTTTTAAAAATGTTGGCGATAGCCATTGCTGCGGCTGTGCCCAATAATGCTGTACAAATGGCTTAATCACCTGCCATCGGCGGCTTAACCCTGAAGGCTGGGTATGAGCCAGTCGAGGGGCAAAAAACTGCCATAAAATTCTTAGTATCAGGCTGATCCCGAGGGTATAACCCAAGGCCATATGTACGTGATGCCATTCCTCTGCATCCCCCGTGAGATAAGCTCCGGTAAAACTTAAAATAATGACGATATGCAGAAACCGGATCAGTAAATCTGTTGAAGAGGTCGTCGTACGATGAAGCATAAAAAACCTGTGCTCATTTATTTTAATGCCATCATAAAAGATCAAGCTGAATCAGAGATTAAGATCCAGTCAAAAAAATGGCGCTCATTAGAGCGCCATTTTAAAATTAGAAGATCACTTTAAATTAAAGCTTTGGATCACGCAGTTGAATGACATTGGCACTCGCTTTTGACAACGTTTCCATGACTTTATTCATCACTGCCGGTACTAGACCATCTGCCATTTGTGCTGCTTGTAAACCCAGCTTTTCACCCAAAGTCGGTTTACGGCGGGTTTCAATCACAAAAACTTCATGCTGTGCCAGCAAACCGAGTAAATATTCATCTGAAGTTTGCAGTTTATCCACCAGATTTAGTTCAAGTGCATCTTTGCCATACCAGTGCTCACCTGTTGCCACTTTCTCAACATTCAATTGTGGACGGTATTTTTCAACAAAGTGCTTAAACAGCTCATGGGTTTGCTGCAACTCTTCTTCAAATTTGGCTTTGCCTTCAGCAGTATTTTCACCAAACATGGTTACGGTACGTTTAAACTGACCCGCAGTATAAAGCTCGAAATCAATATGCTTTTCTTTCAGCAAGCGGTTAAAGTTTGGTACCTGCGCAACCACACCAATTGAACCGACCACTGCAAATGGTGCAGATACAATTTCATTGGCAATACAGGCCATCATATAACCACCGCTGGCGGCGACTTTATCCACACAAATTGTCAGGTTAAATCCGGCATCACGTAAACGCACCAGCTGGGCAGCAGCCAGACCATAGCCATGCACCATACCACCCGGACTTTCCAGACGCACCACCACACGGTCACGTCCCGCTTTTGCAGTGGCTAAAATCAGGGTAATTTCTTCACGCAGATTTTCTACTGCAGATGCCGCAGTGTCGCCTTTGAAATCGAGCACATAAATTTTTTGATTATTTTTTTTACGTAAACGTGTTTCTTTTGAAAGCTGCTGAGCAAGATGTAACAGCTCTAATTTAGATGCAGTCGCTTGGGCAATTTTTTTACGCTGTTCATTTACACGTGCATTTAAATGGCTGATACGGATTTCAGCAGGTAGTTTCGGATTGTGGAATAACATATAAAATGTGTTCTCTATTTATTTCGGTTTATACGTATTAGATTAGGTCAATTTGGCAATTTTTCAACTGTACTTATTGAATTATGTCGTGATGCTCTTTGAAGCATCTTGTGATATTGCTGATGCACTTCTGCAATGGACAATATACGCAGAAATACCGGAAATTGGCTATAGTAAAGCAAACCGATAATGAAGGCATTAATCGGCCACCACGTTAAAATCCAAAAGCTTGATCCTCTCGTACTCACAAAGGGTGTGACCCAAACATACATCGCAATACCGCCATAGATAAATAAGCCAAGCAACAAATATTGCCACCATTTTTGTTTCAGAAAAAATCGTGTCATTGAATCATTTAGTTTTTGCTGACCAGATCTATCACCTTCTACACTTTCTATAACTTCTTTTAACTTAAAGTTATAGTGTGCATAAGCACGAATATAGGCATTCCATTTTCGACGAAAAGATGCACTGGCTTGTTGTTGTTTAAAACGTAGGTAGAAAATAGGCACAATGAAAATAGATATCATGACATAGACATCATATAACCATCGATGATAATTGGTCATGCCACGACTTTGCGAGGTTGGAAACCAACCCTCATGTACAAATAATGTCGCCATTAAAATGCTCAAGCCGACCAAAATGATACTTAAATTTCTGGGAAAATTGACCGAGCCGAATAATGATTTATACAGTTCTTGCTGAGCTTGAGCAACAACCTCCCCCTCTTTCCTAGTCAAATGATAATTACGCATATTTATATAATTTATATTTTTAAAAATCATATACATCATAACAAAAAAAACAGAATCTTTAGATTCTGTTTTTTTAATAAAAAATTTTTAAAAATTAACCGAAACGACCAGTAATGTAGGCTTCAGTCAATTGATGATCTGGCTGAGTAAAGACTTTTTCAGTTGAATTGACTTCAATCAAATCACCCAAATGGAAGTAAGCAGTACGGTCAGATACACGTGCAGCCTGTTGCATCGAGTGAGTGACAATGGCAATGGTATATTGCGTTGAAAGCTCTGAAATCAGTTCTTCAATTTTGGCCGTTGCAATCGGATCCAGTGCTGAACATGGCTCATCCATCAGAATCACTTCCGGACTAACCGCAATGGTACGGGCAATACATAAACGTTGCTGCTGACCACCTGATAGACCTGTACCCGGCTGGTTCAAACGGTCTTTGACTTCATTCCACAGCCCCGCTTTATGTAGGCTATTTTCCACAATTTCTTCCAGGTCGTATTTGTCGCGCGCCAAACCATGCAGTTTAGGACCATAAGCCACGTTATCAAAAATCGATTTCGGGAACGGATTCGGTTTCTGAAATACCATACCGACTTGTGCACGCAGCAACACCACGTCCAGATTCGGATCATAGATATCCTGATTATCCAGCATCACTTTACCGGTCACACGACAGGTATCAATGGTGTCATTCATACGGTTTAAGGTACGCAGGAAAGTTGATTTACCACAGCCTGATGGACCAATAAAGGCGATCACTTCATTTTCATAGATATTGATATCAATACCTTTAATGGCTTCTGCCTCACCATAGTAAACATGCACATCTGAAGTGCTTATTTTAACATTCGACGTTTCATTTTCTTTTTTCGTTGAAGTCTGAGTATCGAATTGAGAAACAAATGAAGTACCCGGATGTTTTTTATCGACTTCAGGAGCGGTAAATTGTTTCTGTTCTGGATTCACGGATTCATCCTGTGGTAATGAATTTGCTTGTGTCATAGCTGTTACAGTATTCATATATTGTCCTCATTTACCAGCGCACTTCAAATTTCTTACGTAACCAGATAGCAAGGCTGTTTAAACCAACCATCAGCGCCAGTAAGACAATAATTGCGGCAGCGGTACGTCCTTCAAAGAAGTTACGTAATTCGTTACCCTGCCATAAGAAAATTTGTACCGGTAATGCAGTAGATTGATCAAGCGGCGTTGTAGGCACACTTGCCACAAAGGCACTCATCCCGATCAGAAGTAAGGGTGCAGTTTCACCTAATGCTTGCGCTACGCCAATAATCGCTCCGGTCAAAATACCCGGAATAGCAAGTGGCAATACATGGTGAAAGACCGTTTGTACACGGGAAGCACCCAAGCCCAATGCCGCTTGACGAATTGAAGGTGGCACTGCTTTAAGCGATGCACGGGTGGTAATAATCACGGTTGGCAAAGTCATCAGACTGAGTACCAGACCACCAACCAACGGAGCAGAAAGCGGTAAATGCATCCAGCCGATAAAAATCGCAGCACCGAGCAAACCAAACACAATCGAGGGAACGGCTGCCAGGTTATTAATGTTGACTTCAACAATATCAGTCATGAAATTTTTAGGGGCAAATTCTTCCAAGTAGATGGCTGATGCCACACCAATCGGAATCGAAATAAAGATCACAATCATCATCATGAACAATGAGCCCATGAACGCACCGGCAAGCCCCGAGGTTGCAGGTGAACTACGAGAATCCGGATTGGTAAAGATATTGGTATTGAAGGTATTTTCAATCATACCATTGGCTTTCAGCTGATCGGCAAGTTGACGCACTTCCGGACTTATTTGCTGCTGGTCGTCAGGTAAGCTGCGATCAATATTTCCCGCTAACCATACGTCGACATTGGCATCTGCCAGAATTTTAATTTGCTCTTTTTGACCAATCAGGCTTGGATCAGCCATCACCATATCACGCAAGCGATACGCTTCTGAACTGGTATACAGGCCAGATAATTCATCGCGTTTTGAGGCCAATGAAGAATCTTTTGCAATCATGCTATTGACGATGAGTGCATCCCAATCCACCATGCCCATTTCAGTTTGCCAGGCAATGGTCCGTTCCTGAAACTGCGCAGGAGATTCCCCTTCCTTTTGCACAGGCTTTGCACCTACCTGAATAAGCGCAGGATCAAAGTAAACCGGTACAGAAATACTGCTTTGCCAAAATGCAGGTAAGCCTTTCGCTAAAATACTTCCGAATAAAAGCACGACGAAGAACAAGCCTGTCACGACTGCAGAAAATCCTAAAATACGGAAGGTTTTCTCTTTACGATGACGTTTTGCTAGAGAACTCGCAATTTTTTGTTTACGTTTTTCGCGTAGTTCAGCGGCAGCTTGTGGGTCAAAGGTCTGTCCCATAGAGGATGAATTAGAAGTACTCATTCGTATTGCTCGCGATATTTACGCACGATGTACAGTGCAACAATGTTTAATCCCAAGGTAATCACAAATAGCGTTAGACCCAGTGCAAATGCAACCAGCGCTTGCGGGCTGGCAAAGTCGGTATCGCCGGTTAACTGGTTCACAATGGTAATGGTGACTGTAGATACGGCTTCCAGCGGATTGACATGCAGTAATGGACTATTCCCTGCCGCAAGTACCACAATCATGGTTTCGCCAATCGCACGTGATGCAGCAAGTAAAAATGCCCCGATAATACCTGGCAGTGCAGCCGGCAGGACCACCTGACGAATGGTTTCCGATTTGGTGGCACCGAGTCCTAAAGAACCGTCGCGTAGCGCACGCGGCACCTGGGTAATAATGTCATCCGACAGTGAAGATACAAACGGGATAATCATGATGCCCATGACAAAACCGGCGGTTAAAGCACTGGTCGCATTAATGTGGACGCCAATACTTTCGCCCAGCATTTTGAAGAATGGGCCAATCACCATTAATGCAAACACACCATAGACAATGGTTGGAATACCGGCTAGAACTTCAATCGCGGGTTTTGCCCAAGCACGAAAACTTGAAGGTGCATATTCAGCCAGATAGATGGCAATCATCAATCCCACAGGAACCGCAACCAGTAAGGCGATCCCGCTCACCATCAGGGTGCCCCAGATTAATGGGAGCAGGCCGTAACTACCTTCTGCATTTCCAGAGGTACTAAAACCCGGGTTCCATTCGATTCCAAAAAAGAAATCGATCGGGCTGACAAAATGGAAGAAGCGCATGGCTTCACTAAACATTGAAAGTACAATGCCGATGGTGGTTAAGATGGCCACGCCGGAACATAGAGCCAGGCTCCAGTTAATGATTTTTTCAACCTGGTTACGGGCACGATATTGCTGGGCAACGCGCTTTTTAGCCATCACCAGTCCGGCTAAGGCAGCACAGATCACTAAAGCCAATTTGGCAAAAGAACTGATGGTTTCAATTTTTGCAAGTTGTTGTGCAGCCGCAATTTCATAGGCTGCGGCTTGATCACTCACCCCAAAACCGGAGGCAATGGCCTGAACACGATCAATTAAAACTTCAATACTCGCTTGATCTAATGTCGCTGCAATACTTGCAGGTACATTATTGAGTACCACATGACGCAGAATATTCGGTTCGACAATATTCCAAACCAGTAAAATTAAAAAAGCAGGGATACCACACCATAAAGCCACCAACGCACCGTAATATCCGGGACGTGAATGCAATTTCGCAGAGTTATTTCCCTTACCTGCTAGGTTACGGCTTTTCGATAACCCGATTTGATAGGCGATGGCGATCAATGCCAATAACACACCCATAAGTAGCAGATTCATGTATTCTCCAGCATTTTTCAATTTTCATGCTTTGAAAAACTTGTCTATGCAAAAAAGCTGAAGGTAGAACTTATTCTACCGTCAGCTCATTCATCCTCATTATTACACCGCTTTACCAGCTTTCAGTGCAGCAAGAACTTTGGCGCGTTCTTTATCTGACATAGAAATCAGGCCAGCTTTTTCCAGTTTAGAACCTTTACCTGAAACTTTCTTGTTCAGGAAGTATTCAGAATACTGTTGTAAACCTTTGATTGATTTAAGGTGCTCACCTTTTACGTAAAAGTACAATGGACGTGATACCGGGTAAGAACCGTTCAAAATGGTTTTCTCTGATGGCGTCACATTGTTTACTGTCGCAACACGTAACTTGTCACGGTTTTGATCATAGAAACCTAAACCAAACACGCCTACTGCACTTGGAGAGGTTTTTAAACGTGCCAATGTTTCAGTATAATCGCCAGAAATTTCAATCACTTTTCCGTCTTTACGGAAATTTGAGCATGTTTTCTTCTGAGCATCTTTATCTAAGTTTTTGAAATATGCATAAGATTCACAACCTGCTTCAATCATTTTTTCCTGGAACACTTCACGTGTACCGTGGTTTGAAGCTGGAATCACCAAAGTAATCGGTTCATTTGGAAGTGACTTGTCAATCTGGTTCCAGCGTGTATACGGGTTTGGAACCAATTTTCCATTTGAAGGCAACTCTGCTGCCAGTGCTGCAAATACATGTTGTGGACGTAATTTATAAGCTGCTTTCTTTGAGTTAGACGCAAACACAATACCGTCATAACCTACTTTAATTTCAATGACTTGATTCACGCCAGCTTTTTTACATGCAGCTAATTCAGTATCTTTAATTTTACGAGATGCATTGGCGATGTCGATGGTATTGTCACCCACACCCTGACAGAATTGTTTTAAACCGCCAGAGGTACCGCCCGAACCCACCACCGGTGCTTTGAACTGCGGGAAAGTATGACCAAATTCTTCTGCTACAATACTTGCGTAAGGTAAAACAGTTGAAGAACCAGCGATCTGAATGGTGTCACGAGCTGCATTTGCTGTGGTTGCTACAGCTGCCCCTGAAAGTGCTAAAGCAAGTGCGATGTAATTTAAGCGCATTCTTTTCTCTCTTCAATAGATGCAATTTTGAAGTACGCTACTTTTTTATAAAGTTTTGTACTTATTTCGATAATTGCATTTTGATTTTAGAATATGACAAGCAAGTTACAGCATTGTGACGCTTTGATGATAATTCATTTCTTTTGTATGATTTTTAAAATTATTCTTTAAATTCAATCATTAAAATATCTATAAAAATATTATTCAAGCATTATTTTTAAGCCTATATTTGTAATAATTCTTAAAACTGTCATTTCCTCTTGCTTCCGGCTTCTACTTATTAGTGTGTTTATTCTATCAACAGACAGTAAAATTGTGGTTTTTCCAGATTTCTTTTCTATCGGTATTAAGTTTAAATCCGTTTTCACAATTTTACTGTTCTAATTTTTGCAATCACTCGTCCAAATCTTTGAAATTTCATAGAACATGGCTTTGTCATATATTCAAAAATAAATAATGACAGTGAAATGACCATGAACAGTAGAACAATTCCAAATTTCAATCCGGATTTACCCGTTCACATGACCTTTGAGGAACATGACTGGCATTTGCTTGCAGAATACTGGTATCCAATTGCTTTGGCCCGTGATATTTCTGATCAGCCGCTGGGTACCATGTTACTGGATATGCCACTGGTGATTTATAAAATGGATGATGAGCTCATTGTTGCTAAAGATGCCTGTCCTCATCGTGGAGTGCCTTTAAGTTTGGGCAAAAATGATGGTCAAGGCGTGGTCTGTCGTTATCATGGCTTGCGTTTTGGTGAAAAAGGTCACTGTAACCGTATTCCGGCACATCCTGAGCATAAAATTTCCGATCGCTTTCATTTACGCACTTATGCCGCGGTAGAACGTTATGGTTTGATTTGGTGTAGCCTGACTGCAAATCTGGAAGCTGAACCGAATATTCCGCACATGCCTAATTGGGATGATACTGACTTTCAGCAATTGGTCTGCCCGACAGTAGATTTCAAGTGTTTTGCCGGACGGCAACTGGAAGGCTTTATTGATGTCGCGCATTTTGCCTGGGTTCATCCGGATACCTTTGGTGATCCTGACAATACTGAAGTGCCTGACTATAAAACCATTGAAACAGCAACAGGATTTCATGCCGACTATTGGAGCAGTGTCGGACGTTACCCGATTGGCATGGAGCAACGTGGTCAGCAAGGCTTTCAATGGCTGCGGCATTTTGAAATCCATCTTCCCTTTACCGCAACACTCACCATTCATTTTCCGAATGACAGCAAACAAGTGATTATGAATGCCGCATCACCGATGACTGCACGCAGTACTCGCCTATTTGCTCCGATTTGCCGCAACTATGACAAAGACTTACCGGTTGAAGATGCTTATGATTTCAACTTAAAGATTTTTGAAGAAGACCGCCTAGTATCCGAATCACAGAAACCTGAATATTTACCGCTTGATTTAAGCCTTGAAGCCCACTTCCCGGCAGATCGCAGTTCCAGCATGTACCGTAAACTATTACGTAAAAAAGGTTTTAGTCCATTGTTTGCAGCGTAAATAAATAGCTTACAAATAATAAATGAGGGCATAACTGCCCTCATTGACTTGAATTTAATCTTCTCATTTTACCTCATTTCTAGTGAGGAATTTCTGCAAAATCAGTTTGACCTTTTTGAAGGGGTGCTTGATATTTGATTAAGAAAACACAGCATAATGCGATGATTAACGGAATACCCAGCGCATAAAAGTAACCGCTTACGCCATAGCCAGTTAAAATAATTCCGCCAATGGCTGAACCAATAATTGCCCCCATTCGGCCCATCCCAATAGCCCAACCCGTCGCTGTTGCCCGAACTTGAGTTGGATATGCGGCAACCACCAAATAATTCAATGCCAGTTGCTGACCTCCAATCCCAAAGCCGGCCAAGGCAATCAGTGCAAAAATATAGCCCCATTGCTGAGTTTCGATGAGTAGTCCTAGCCCTATAACCACAGCCAATCCTGTGAACAGCATAAAAGTTAATATTTTGGCTGTATTTAATTTGGGTAACCAATAAGCCAAAGGTATAGCAAAAACAATAAAGGCTGCATTCACCGTGACAGAAGCATACGGTGCTTGCTCTGGCGCCAGACCTGCCTGTTTTAAAATGGTAGGTAACCATGACAGCAACATGAACCAAGCGATCCAGTTAAAGAAATATGTTCCCCATACCCCAGCTGTAGTACGCGCTAATCCGTTTTGAAACAGGATACTTAACTTCGCTTTGTTTTGATCTGTCGGATTTGCTGTGATCAGATCTGCCTGTGTGAATGAAACCGTTTTAGGAGAAATTTTATTCAGGATTTTTTGTATAGCGGCAATATTTGAAGCACTATTTTTTTGTGCCATATATTCCAAGGATTCAGGTAAAACAAAATACAATACAATCAGTAAAACAAGGGGTAGCGCTCCCCCAATCATATAAATCCCCTGCCAGCCCACCAGAGGCAACATTTTTGCCGCCAGTAACCCACCAAACATTGCTCCTGCAGGCAAAGCCAATAAAACACCTGTAGTGACTGTGCCTTTAAAGCGTTGGGGTGAATATTCCGCCGCAAGAGCCAACAATACGGGGGTTGCCCCTCCCATACCTAAACCGGCAATTACTCTTAATATAAATATTTGTTCAATATTGCTGACAAAAGCTGTAAAAAGCGTAGCAGTAGAAAAAATGGCTGTGCAAAACAGTAATGTTTTTCTGCGCCCCAGTTTATCGCCCAATAATCCTAACAACATAGCACCGACTGTCATTCCAACAATTCCAGCAGTTAGAATGGGCGCCAATGCACCCGGTTGTAAATTAAAATGCGCTAATAAGGCAGGTGCTGTAAATGCGATCGCCTGTGTATCAAAACCATCAAATAAAGCAATGGTGAAACAGAGTAAAATGACCATCCATTGATAAGATGATATTTTCTGGTCTATCACCTCTTTGATTAATGACTTTCTTGCTTGAACCTTCTCCATGTTTCACTTCCTTTTTTCCTTTATATTCCCTACTTTAGAAACTGACGATAAGAAGATCAAAGACCAAAAAGGTATGTATTTATGCATTGATCGTATATTTCATTTCCTGTTTTTTAAATATAAAAAAAGGAGATCAAATGATCTCCTTTTTTCTACCCATTCAATCGATTAATCAATTGCAGGAGTATATGTACCATCCGCGATTGGACCTTTAATACGATCAGCTTCTGCAAGCACTAAACCTAACAGATTTTTCACGTTCTCAAGAGTCACTACCGGGCTTAAAGTAGTCATCTTCAAGGATTGATTTTGGCCTACTTTAGTGACACCAATATTCGCTTCACCACGGGCAAACAGTTCATCGGCAACGTTCTGGTTCAGTGTATCTAACAATTCTGCCGGATAATCTGCAGGAACCACACGGAACAATACCGATGCAAATTGAGGTTCAACCAGAAGCTCTAAACCATCAGTTGCCTTGATGTAGTCAGCCACTTCACGTGTCAACTTCACACCATGGTCGATCATTGAACCATACAGCTCTTCACCTAGCGCTTCTACGGTCATCCACAATTTCAATGCGTCGAAACGACGCGTGGTTTGTAATGACTTGGACACCAGGTTCGGTACACCATGTTCTTCATCATAAGCAGAGTTAAGGTACTCAGCTTCATAATGCATGAAACGGTAGTTCGCTTCATCTTTCAACAAGAATGCGCCACACGAAATGGTTTGGAAATAATGCTTATGGAAATCCAGTGTGATTGAATCAGACAACTCGATGCCATCCAGCATTGAACGATATTCATTCGACAGAATCAGCGCACCACCCCATGCTGCGTCGATGTGCATCCACGCGCCATATTTGTTGGTGATTTCACGGATTTCTTTCAATGGATCAATCGCACCGGCATCGGTAGTCCCTGCAGTTGCAACCACACATGCCACGATCTTGCCTTCAGCCTGAAGATGCGCCATGGTTTTTTCCAGAGCATCAACATCCATCTGCGCATTTTCATTCACAGGAACAGTCACAACAGACTGGAAGCCCATGCCCATCATTGCCATGTTCTTTTGCACAGAGAAGTGCGCATTTTCAGAACAGATGACTTTGACATTACGCATTGCATCACCTGGAATACCATCGCGCTGCACAGACCATGGATTACCGTTTTCGTCTTTCCAGTTTTTCGAAATGCAAGCGTCACGCGCAAGTAACACACCCATCAAGTTAGACTGGGTACCGCCAGAGGTGAATACACCCGCCTGACCTGAACCGTAGCCCACTTTTTGACGTAGCCAGTCAATCAGCTGTACTTCCATCAATGAACCGGCCGGGCTTTGATCCCATGAGTCCATAGACTGGTTAGTTGCGTTAATCAATACTTCTGCAATTTGGCTTGCCACCATAGTTGGACAATGCAAATGTGCTAAGGAGTGCGGATGGTGTACTTTTAAGCTTTTGTTTAAGAAAAGCTCAACCATACGCTCAAGTGATTTGTGTAAACCCATACCTTCTTTTGAAGGATGAAATGCAATCGCACTGCGTAGCTCTTTAATGCTGCCGCCAGTGTACATTTTGTCGTTTTGCAACCATGCAGAAACGGCTTTTACCGCTTCATCCATGGCTGACTGATAGTCAGCCATGGATTGTGCATCATTGCAGAATAACGCTTTACGGTGTTCTGCAAAATCTACCATGAATTACGCGCCTCGAGTTGCAACAAGTGCTTCAGCAAGTGCTTTTTTGAAGCGAACAATAACTTCTTCACATTCAGCCTGATTGATAATCAGCGGGCAAAGTAAACGAATCACTGTACCGTTACGACCACCT
>NZ_DJDC01000027.1:0-6271 GCF_002430855.1 Acinetobacter sp. UBA5934
GCACTCGGATATTGATACGGTAGAACGTACCAAGATTATTCATGAGCTGCGTAGTGGTGTGCATGATGTACTGGTCGGTATTAACCTGCTGCGGGAAGGTCTGGATATGCCGGAAGTTTCCCTGGTGGCAATTTTAGATGCCGATAAAGAAGGCTTTTTGCGTTCGGAGCGTTCATTGATTCAGACCATTGGTCGTGCTGCACGTAACGTGAAAGGTAAGGCAATCTTGTATGCAGACCGGATTACCGATTCAATGCAGAAAGCCATTGATGAAACCGAGCGACGCCGGGCCAAACAGATCGAATTTAATGAACTGCATGGGATTACCCCGCGCAGCACCAAGCGTCAGAACAGTCAGGATATTGATACTGGCGAAATCCTGAACGATGATGAGATTGACGAGAAAATCTCGAATCAGGCGCGTGCCTTAAGTGCGGATGAACGCCATATCCTGGCAGACCCTAAATTACTGGCCAAGCATTTGTCCAAACTGGAAAAAGAAATGCTGAAAGCCTCGAAAGAATTGCAGTTTGAACAGGCCGCCCGACTGCGTGATGAAATTGTTCGTTTGAAAGCGCAAATGTTAAGCTAGGGTGGTGATTTTCTTTGCAAAATCATTACATAACGCTACAGTATGATTTGGTTGGAGTCGTTATTTTTAAATGTGCAAGCATTTTAAGAATTTAAAATTTTGACTGAAAGGTACTTTTATGACAAGCAATAATCTTCCAAAAGCAAGTTATAAACTGGCGAAAATTGCCGTGGGTGGAGCAGTATTGCTCGGTCTGGGTATGGCGACGATGGCATATGCGCAAACCAAGCCATTACAAACAGTGGAAAAGGTTGAGCTGGATAAATATCTAGGTGTCTGGTATGAAGTTGCTCGTAAACCTTTATACTTTCAGAATAAGTGCGATCGTGATGTCACTGCGACTTATACCCTGAATGAAAATGGCAATGTGGGCGTCGATAACCGCTGCTATACCAAAGACGGCAAGCTTACTCAATCAGTTGGTGAGGCATTTATTCAAAATGCGCCTTTTAATACGAAATTGAAAGTAAGTTTCTTCCCTGAGGCGATCCGGTGGTTACCTTTCGGCCGTGGTGATTATTGGGTGCTTAAACTTGATGAAAACTATCAGACCGTATTGGTAGGTGAACCACGCCGTAAATATATGTGGGTATTGTCGCGTTCACCGCAACCTGACCAGGCAGTGGTCAATGAATATTTAGAGTATGCGAAGTCAGTCGGCTATGACTTGGGTGATGTCATTCATACCAAGCAGACGATCAAATAATAAACTCAATATTTTGACAAAAGTTAAAACCATGCTTAGGCATGGTTTTTTATTTGCTAATATAGCGTTCCTTTAAAAAAAAGATGAATGATCCAGTATTTTGGATGGTTTTCTGCGGTCATGAAATAAATAATTTCCTTGAGGTAAAAGATGTATAAAGGCTTGGCTTTGTCAGTATTGGCATCTATTACTTTTGGGGCATTGTATTTTTATAGCCAGTTCCTGAAACCCTTGGACAGTGAACAAACTTTCGCTTGGCGCATGCTGACGACCTTGCCTTTTCTAACTTTGTTTATGTATTGGTCTGGTGATTTACAACATGTTTCCCAAATTTTTAAGCGTATTGTTAAACAGCCTCTGTTTCTGACTTGGCTGATTTTTAGTTCCATTCTGTGTACCACACAGCTGTGGCTGTTTTTGTGGGGACCGATTAACGGTCGCGGCTTGCAGGTTTCACTGGGTTATTTCTTGTTGCCTTTGGTGATGGTGCTGGTCGGTTGTGTACTTTACAAAGAAAAACTGTCGAGATGGCAACTGGCCGCTGTGATATTGGCAATTTTAGGTGTGTCGCATGAAATCTGGCGTATAGGCAGTATCGCTTGGGAAACCGTATATGTCGCTTTGGCTTATCCCTTATATTTCTTTTTACGCCGTGCCTTTAAAACTGATCATCTGGGCGGTTTCTGGTGGGATTTATGTCTTATTTTACCGGTCGCTTTTTATTTGGGCTTCATACATAGCGATAGTCTGAGTTTAATGGCTTACTTCCCTCATTTAATTTGGGTCGTGATTGGTCTGGGTTTTTTAAGTGCACTGGGGCTGGGTAGTTATATTTTGGCTAGCCGATATTTACCATTTGTCATTTTTGGATTACTCAGTTATCTGGAACCCGTGCTTTTGGCCTTTGCCTCTATTGTGCTGGGTGAGCGGGTTGAAGCAGGGGAATGGCTGACTTATATTCCGATCTGGATTGCCGTTTTATTGTTGGTGATTGAAGGTACACTTCATCTGGTTAAGCAAAAACGTAAACAGCTTGCGCTGAATCAGAATATCGAAAATTATTAGGATAGAATTAAATAAGCCGCCCTGCACTTATTGGGTGAAAATTTTCTTTGTTTGATAAAGCAACATTTAACAAAAAAGTATAGTTTGTCTTTAGAGGAAAGTTTTTAATCTTTAATAGTAAAATCATAAAAATAGTTACAACTATTTTGTAAATTTATACTGAATATAGCGTAAAAAGCACATTGAATATTCAGCTTTTGATTCAAACTTGCTGATAATTCCTTTACAATTGTCGGGTTTGAAATTTATGCCTAGATATACAATTAATTAGAGGACGTAGCTGTGAGCAAAGACACTATCATCGCCCTACATGCAGATCACCAAGGTCGCTGGAAAAACCGTGAAGAAATCGCGGAACGTATGATTGCCCTGATTGGTCAATTATATCGTGAAAAAAATATCGTGACTTCTGTATACGGTCGTTCTTTAGTTAACCGTTCAGTAATCCAGATTTTAAAAGCTCATCGCCGTACACGTGTAATGGACGTTGAACTTTCAGTTGTCAACACTTTCCCGATTTTAGAAGCTTTAGCTAAAATTGATAATATTGGTTCAGCAGAAATTGATCTAGGTAAACTTGCTGTTGAATTCAAAGAAAAAGGTGGAGATGTTGACGCTTTTGTTGCGGATGCAGTGAAATCTTTAGTAGGTAATGCGAAGGCTGTAGAAGGCAAAGACGTTGTTCTTTACGGTTTTGGTCGTATCGGTCGTATTCTTGCTCGTTTAATCATTGGCCAATCAGGTTTGGGTCGTGGTTTAAGCCTTAAAGCAATCGTAGTTCGTAAATCTTCTGATGGTGATTTGGAAAAACGTGCTTCATTATTACGTCGTGACTCAATTCACGGTCCGTTCCAGGGCACAATTTCTGTAGATGAAGAAAACGAAGCCATTATTGCAAATGGTCAGTTCATTAAAGTGATCTATGCATCTAGCCCATCTGAAGTGGATTACACTGCTTTTGGCATCAATAACGCTTTAGTAATTGATAACACAGGTAAATGGCGTGATGCTGAAGGTCTTGCTGAACATTTGAAATGCCCAGGCGTTGCTCGTGTAGTATTGACTGCTCCAAGCAAAGGCGAAATGAAAAATGTGGTATTTGGCGTAAACCATACTGACATTTTAGATGAAGACAAAATCATTTCTGCTGCAAGTTGCACCACCAATGCAATTACACCAGTATTAAAAGTGTTAGATGACAAATACAAAGTGCTGAATGGCCACGTTGAAACTGTTCACTCTTTCACAAATGACCAAAACTTGATCGACAACTACCACAAGGCAGATCGCCGTGGTCGTGCTGCGACTTTGAACATGGTAATTACTGAAACTGGTGCTGCGAAAGCAGTTGCGAAAGCACTTCCTGCACTTAAAGGCAAGTTGACTGGTAACTCTGTACGTGTTCCGACTCCAAACGTATCACTTGCTATTCTTAACTTAACACTTGAGAAAGAAGTAGATCGTGAAGAAGTGAATGAATACATTCGTCAAATCTCAATCAACTCAAACCTTCAAGGTCAAATCGGTTATACAAATTCTACTGAAGTTGTGTCGAGTGACTTTATTGGTTCACGTACTGCCGGTGTATTTGATGCGCAAGCAACAATCACCTCAGGTACTCGTTTAACAGCGTATGTTTGGTACGATAACGAAGTGGGTTATAGCTGCCAGGTATTACGTATCGCTGAACAAATGTGTGGCGTAAGCTATCCAAAAGTTCCTGCTGAAACAAATGCATAATTTGTAAAGTAGTAAAAAGAGTCTCATTTGAGGCTCTTTTTTATGTCTGATGATAATTAAAAAAGATATTTATTTCATTCAATATAAGTGAGTAATAGGCTTGCTGCTAAAATATTATTCTGATAACTTACAAAGAGTAAGCGCATTAAAATTAGTAAGTAATAAAAATATTGAGAGAGCTTTATGACAAATTATGCGATCAGCCCTGTGTTGGGGCAGGTCTTATCCACTGAATGTCCATCACGTGAAATATTAGAACATCTTGCGAATAAATGGTCAGTCTTGATCCTGCGTTGTCTTAGTGAGGGCGTGCATCGCTTTTACGAGCTCAAACAACGTATACAGGGGGTCAGTGAAAAGATGTTATCTCAAACCTTAAAAATGCTGGAACAAGATGGTTTTATTTTAAGAACAGTTTATCCGGTCGTACCGCCGAAAGTGGAATATCAGTTGACGATTACCGGTTCACAGGCAGCTGAAAAAATCATGTGTCTGATTGGCTGGATTGAAAAAAGTTTGCCTGAGATTTTGGGTCATCAACAAAGCGTGGCAAAATAAGTTAAACAGAGTCTTGGTTAGCAGAACGAAGATAAAATGGGTGGGTTGAGTATTTTACTTAAATGATCTCTCAATAAGTTTTATAAGTTTTTATGAATAGCTGCCTGTTAATTTTATAACAGCAGAAGGATCCTGGATTTTATCAATAGACTAAATTCTTCTTAGCCAAAAATAACACGCTAAATGAAATTTATAGTGTTGCTGAATAATACTATTCGAGAAATTCTTTAAAATATGGCAGAATATGGGGTTTTAAAGTTTTTAGAGGATTGGCAGCATGCGCTTTGTTGATGAAGCAGTCATTACCGTAGAGGCTGGCGACGGTGGCAATGGCGTAGCCAGTTTTCGCCGTGAAAAGTTCGTACCCTTTGGTGGTCCAGATGGTGGTGATGGTGGTCGTGGCGGCAGCATTTATATTCAAGCCGACGATAATACCAGCACCCTAGTAGATTATCGTTATACACGTAGATTCCGTGCAGAACGTGCAAAAAATGGTCGCGGTGCAAACTGTGCAGGCCGTGGCGGTGAAGATACCGTATTATTGGTTCCAGTCGGAACAACCATCGTAGATACTGAGTCTGGTGATATTATCGGTGACTTGGTTTCTAATGGTCAGCGTGTAATGGTGGCAGCAGGTGGTGAAGGCGGTTTGGGGAATACTCACTTCAAATCTTCGACTAACCGTTCACCGCGTAAATGTACCCACGGCGCCAAAGGTGAATACCGTGAAGTGCGTTTAGAACTTAAAGTATTGGCGGATGTTGGCTTGTTAGGTATGCCTAACGCAGGTAAATCTACCTTTATTCGTGCAGTTTCTGCCGCAAAACCGAAAGTTGCAGATTATCCGTTTACCACCATGGTGCCTAACCTGGGTGTGGTGGATGCTGATAGCCATCGTTCATTCGTCATGGCTGATATTCCTGGACTGATTGAAGGTGCATCTGAAGGTGCGGGTTTAGGTATCCGTTTCCTGAAACATTTGGCACGTACCCGTATTTTGTTACACATTGTCGATGTACAACCGATTGACGGTTCAGATCCGGTACACAATGCCAAAGCAATTTTGAATGAGTTGAAAAAATTCTCCCCAACACTTTCTAAATTGCCAGTGGTATTGGTACTGAACAAGGTCGACCAGCTGGACGAAGATACGCGTGAAGAATGGTGTAAGCATCTTCTTGAAGAAATGCAGTGGAATGGTCCGGTATTCAAAACTTCAGGTCTTATGTCTGAAGGGACTAAAGAAGTTGTGTATTACCTGATGGATGAAATCGAGAAACAACGTGAACTCGAAGCGGAAGATCCAGAATACGCAGCACAAGTAAAAGCATTCCGTGACCAGCTTGAAGCTGAAACACGTGAACAAACCATCGCAGCGAAAGAAGCGTATCGCGAGATGCGTCGTCAGCAACGTCTTGCCGGTATTTTGGGTGATGACGATGATGATGAAGACGGTGATGATGGCGAAATGGAAGTGTACTACGTACGTTAAGCTCTGCAATATGAGTAACTGAGGACAAGATGATAGAAGTGGTAGATGGGCAACGTCAGCTCAAGGCTTGTAAACGAATCGTTGTTAAAATCGGATCATCTTTACTCACAGCAAACGG
>NZ_DJDC01000027.1:6531-10723 GCF_002430855.1 Acinetobacter sp. UBA5934
ATGAAACTTGAGAATCGACCCACCGATCTACCCAGTCTTCAGGCCTGTGCTGCCATTGGTCAAATGGGACTGATTCAGACCTGGTCAAGTGTATTGGAAAATCATTCCATTCAAACGGCTCAGGTTTTATTGACTCATGATGACCTGGCAGACCGTCGTCGTTATCTTAATTCATGTGATGCCTTACAGAATCTGATTGACTGGCATGTAGTACCTGTGATCAATGAAAATGACACGGTATCGACCGATGAAATCCGCTTCGGTGATAACGATACCTTGGCTGCGATGGTGGCAGGTCAGGTGCATGCCGATTTGTTGATTATCCTGACCGATCAGCAAGGCATGTTTGACTCCGATCCGCGTTCTAATCCGAATGCCAAGCTGTTCCATACCGTGCGTGCTCTGGATGAAAGCCTGTTTGATATGGCAGGTGGTGGCGGTAAATTTGGTCGTGGCGGCATGCTGACCAAAGTTCGTGCTGCACGTCTGGCGGCAAAATCGGGTTGTCCAACATTAATTGCCAGCGGTGAAAGTGATAATGTTCTGGCGCGCTTAATGTCTGGTGAACTGTTGGGAACCCTGTTTATTACTGACAATGACCGCATTACCGCGCATCAGCAATGGTTGGCGGCACATTTACAAACGGCAGGTCGTCTGGTTCTGGATGATGGTGCAGTCAAAGCGATTAAAGAAAACCACCGCAGTCTGTTACCTGTAGGGGTGAAAGCTGTGGAAGGTCACTTTGAGCGTGGTGATGTGGTGGAGTGTGTTGATTCACATGGTGGGCGTATTGCTGTGGGTCGTGTTAATTTTAGTTCGCGTTCGGCTGAAATTGTGAAGGGTTTATCTTCAGATAAAGTGCATCAGGTGTTAGGTGAAGCACGTTCGCTTGAGATGATTCATCGCAATCATATGGCGATTTACTAATAGCATAGTTTATAGCTTGAAAATCCCGCTTTAGAGCGGGATTTTTTATATATCTTTTCACTGATTATTTAATTAAACCGCGTTGAATCAACGGGCTAAATAATTTTTCATAGATGCACATGACCCAAGACATCAGTTTTACCTGATAGTGATTCCATAATTTTAAACCGGCAAGATTCACAGCCCACGACAAAATAAAGGCACCCAGCATATCAATCGGGAAATGCACACCGACATAGACTCTTGACCAAGCCACCAACCAAGCAACTGCGAGCAAAAACCTGCCAATATCCCGTCGTGCCGAAAAATAATAAGCAAAGGCAATACTGCTAAAAATAGTCATATGATTGCTGGGAAATGAGCCTGTTGCTTCATGGGCAATCAAAGTATGACCGACCTGCATCACGAAAGGACGTGGGGTATTGAACAGATAAGAGGCTAATTCACTGATTGAAAGGGCTATGCAACAAAATACGAAGGCTTTTAGAATCAGGACCTTTGAACTATTACTCCCATAAAACCAGAACAAGGCAAAGCTAGCAACCAGGACATAAACTAAATCATGGGCGACGAAAGTGGCGTAATGCATCATTACAGGAGCAGCGTGTTCAGGCACATTAAGCATGCTAAACAAATCAAGATTTAAACTTTCAATGGACATGGAAGATCTAAGAGAATAAGAAGCAGTGGAATATGATAATTTTACAGGAAAAATCCCCTAAAGTTCTTGACAGGATTGTCACTATATTGTGGTAAATACCTTATGGAGCGCATTAAAAAACCGTGTATTTACACGGTTTTTATTGAATCTTGATTCTTTACTTAAACTGAATTGAACCATTGGCATTGACAGTAATTTTCGATTCACCTGCCTCAACATTTTGAGCATCAGCCGCTTCGGCACCTGAAAATTTAGCCATATTGGCGCGCATCATCACCGGTTGTGGATAGTTATTATTGGTATTCAGGTTTAGATTTACCAGGTTATAACCCGTTTTATTCCATGCCTGACTGAGAATTTGGGCACGTTGCTGGAAGTTTTTCGATGCTTCCACCATCAATTCATTTTCTACTTTTTTGCGTTGTGTATCGGAAACAGTAAAGTTGATCGACTCGGTCTGGAAGTTTTGCTGTAATTCGCTGATCAACTGGCTGACAGCTTTAAAATCGGTACTTTTTAGACGAATTTCTGCCCGGCCACGCCATTCTTTTAATTTCTGGCTGTCATTGTCATATACAGGATAGGTGCTTTGCGCACCGGTTTCGACTTTCACTTGCGGATATTTTTTCGCCGCTGCTATGGCTTGGTTCATTAATTGTGTGATAAGTGCAGAAAGTTCGGCTGGCTGTTTCTTGCTTCTTTCAATATATAAAACCGCATGCATTTCATCATTGGAAATCTGGCGAGTGGCTTCGGCCTGTACATTGACTAAATTATAGTTCAGCTGTTCTGTTTGCTGGGCAAAAGCAGTGGTTGAAAGTAGGCTCGCAATTACCAGAGAGGAGAGAGTTAAATATCGCATTATTTTTACCTGTTTTTTTGTAAATAAAGGTTCAACTTTTAGTATGCATGTTATCGCTACTTCATGAGTATTTTTTGTAGACTTTGTGTCAAGATTGTAAGTGATTTTATTTTACTTTCAAAAAATTACTTGTAAATAAAATAATTAAAAATTAAATACTTAAAGTGTTTTTGTTTAAGCAATTACGTTAATCCAATCTTTTGCATAAAAAAAGTATAAAAATAAGGTTTTCTTTAGTCTGTCACACTGTAAGATGATAATTAAATCTAAGATTTGGCTTGATATATTTTTTCGATCGGTTTTGGGCAGATAAAGTCATAAAACTTGTTTATTTTATTGAAAAATTCTGTATCATCCGCCGTTTAGTTATGATGTATAAATCAAGTCATCAAACTAGATTCTATAAAGCACCGAGTCAAAGGACCGCAAGTCACCCGACTTATTTCTTTCAACCCATATCAGAGATGGTAATTCGATATGAGCGTTTCTTCTGTAAATCCTGCCACTAAGTCTACTAACGAATACTATTTGACTCGCCAAAGCCAGATGGAATCCAATGTTCGTAGCTATCCACGTAAATTGCCGTTAGCGATAGCAAAAGCCTTAGGTTGTTGGGTTACTGATGTTGAAGGTACAGAGTACCTCGATTGTTTAGCTGGGGCAGGAACATTGGCTTTAGGCCATAATCATCCTGCGGTAATTCAAAGTATCCAAGATACGCTTGCAAGCGGTCTTCCATTACATACTTTAGATTTAACGACACCTTTAAAAGATGCATTTACTGAAGCATTACTTGAACAGCTCCCTGGCGGGAAGGAAGAGTATTGCCTACAGTTCTGTGGTCCGTCTGGTGCAGACGGTACAGAAGCAGCGATTAAATTGGCAAAAACCTATACCGGTCGTAGTTCTGTGATCAGCTTCTCAGGTGGCTATCACGGTATGACTCACGGTTCTTTGGCAATGACAGGTAACCTGTCGGCGAAGAATTCAGTGAATGGCTTAATGCCAGGCGTACAGTTTATGCCATATCCGCATGAATACCGTTGTCCCTTAGGCATTGGTGGTGAAGCGGGTGTTGATGCCTTGACTTATTATTTCGAAAACTTCATTGAAGATGTCGAAAGTGGTGTTACCAAGCCAGCAGCTGTGATTCTTGAAGCGATTCAAGGTGAAGGCGGTGTGGTGACTGCACCTGTGAAATGGTTGCAAAAAATCCGTGAAGTGACAGAAAAGCACAACATTGTGTTGATTCTTGACGAAGTTCAGGCAGGCTTTGCACGTTCAGGCAAAATGTTTGCCTTTGAACATGCGGGTATTGAACCTGATGTTGTGGTGATGTCGAAAGCAGTAGGCGGTAGCTTGCCACTTGCAGTACTTGGTATTAAGCGTAAGTTTGATGCCTGGCAGCCAGCAGGTCACACCGGTACTTTCCGTGGTAACCAATTGGCAATGGGTACTGGTCTTGCAACGATCAAAACCATCAAGGAACAAAATCTAGCACAAAACGCGCAAGAGCGTGGTGACTTCCTACAAGCTGAATTGAAAAAATTAGCGGTTGAATTCCCATGTATCGGCAACGTACGTGGCCGTGGCTTGATGATTGGTGTTGAAATCGTGGATGAGCGCAAACCTGCTGATCATATGGGCTCATTGCCAGGTGATGGTCAATTGGCTGCAGCGATTCAAGCGGCGTGTTTCGATAACAAATTGTTGTTAGAGAAAGGTGGTCGTAACGGTACAGT
>NZ_DJDC01000176.1:0-21346 GCF_002430855.1 Acinetobacter sp. UBA5934
AAGAGATCCTGCAACTAAAACTCCAATCAAAATCATTAATCTTTTATTTTGCATATCATTAGTATTATTTATATGTAGACTTATAAATTTACGTTTTTATTAGTAACTTGCAATGATGGAATATACCAAAAAGTAAACTTTATCCCACATAAAATGTATATCTTAATTTAATACAGTCCTTGGTCGACCAGAGCTATTTCACGATTTTTCTTATATTTAAGTTTGTATCATCTAGACATATCTTTAGCTTTTCATCAGTCAATAAAAAGCCTACTTAATTTGCTGTAAATTAAGTAGGCTTTTCAACTCACATAATATTATTTTTGTTTTAAAGTTCTTGGAATAACAAAAAGATACCATCATCCAATAAAATTATAAGTATAAGAAATATGAGCGTTAGGTTTAAAGGTGTTCAAATTAAGTTAATATTTATTAATAACTTGCATAAAAAACAATCATTTTTAAATTTTTAAGAATTTATAGATAAGCTGAACTTAAAATCAATACTTTTAGAAGAAATTTCAAATATAAAAAAGCTCCCCATTTCGCGAGCTACCTAATTAATCGAGTGCTTGAACTTGCACTGCGATCACTTGAACAAAGATAGGCTATATCACATTTAAACAGTCAATTAATTTTGAGCAAATAAGGATGGATTATAGGAAATAATATCTTCAAACTTATTGTAATCATCAATTCTGAATACCTGGAATTGAATAAGCTTTATCTCTTTTTTAGCACTTATTTAAGCGGATTGCCGAGAGGTGTGGTGAAAGCTTTTGGAAGAGGTTTCATGACAGCCGCTGATTTTATTAATAAATTTGGTTGGGATGAGCTTGCCGAATTACCTAAAGCTAGTTTTATAATGAACCGTTTAAACCTGTTTTGATGTAATTTTGGCATCAAGAAAGAAGGAATAGCACAGTATTTTAATGCTTATGAGTTGGCGCAGAAACTTAGGGTCTTGGAAAGAGTTAAAAAAGCTCTAGATGGGAAGTATTTCGGGTATATGCACTTCTATTTACATTCGAACGGCATTTATGTGTTTTTAGATCATTACAATGACTTTATTTTCAGATCACGCCCAGCCCATCGGTATGTTTAATAAGGCGATTGCAGATGTAGAAAGTGGTATTACAACAGATAGAAGATTGGAGGGATTGTGATGGAAATTGATTGCAGAATTCGAGCGAAAGAGTTCATATAGTTATAGTCATAAGAAAGGATAAATTTTATTCTTTGGAAAACTCTGGCGATATTATGCAGTCAGTTCGACTTTCAGAAAAAGATGTATTTGGGCATTCATCATACCTAAAGAATAAAGTTGAAGAACACAAAACAGAATCTGATATGATAGCCCACACATAGTGGGCTTTTATTTACCAACTTTTATCCAAACAACTCCCAAAATGGGTTTAAACGGGTAACTCAAAAACCCCAACAGAATTCTTTTATATATTTTAGTAGGTTACAGTGAAAATTGTCATTCTAAATAAACCTTATGACGTCCTCTCCCAATTCCGTAAAGACGAAGCACACATGACGATGTCTGACTTCGTAGACGACTCAACCTTGCGTTTAGCGGGTCGTCTTGATATGGACTCTGAAGGTTTAGTATTTTTAACCGATCACGGCGGTTTAAACCAGTACATCACTAACCCGGCCAATAAGAAGTTTAAAACTTATCTGGTACAGGTTGAAGGTGATGTAACTGAAGAAGCGCTTGAACAGCTTCGTAAAGGTGTTGAACTTAAAGATGGCATCACTCTTCCAGGCAAAGCCATTAAGGTTCAACAGCCTGAATGGTTATGGGATCGTGATCCACCTGTTCGTTTCCGCGCGTCTGTGCCTACCTCTTGGGTTGAAATTTCAATCTGTGAGGGCCGTAACCGTCAAGTTCGTCGTATGACTGCTGCTGTAGGCTTTCCAACTTTACGTTTGATTCGTACTAAAATTGGTTCAATTGATCTTGTTCAGTTGGGTTTACAACCGGGTGAAACCAAAGAAATCGAACCGTTGTTATACCCGGACTTTAAAGATGTACCTGCGGAAGAGCCTTACCGTTCACGTTCTTATGTGAAAAAACCGGGCGGTACAGGCGGCAAGCCAATGGTTCGTAAGAATAAAGATGGCTCAGTTAAAAAATCCGGGACTAAACGTATCTGGCAAATGGATGAAAGCGAGAAACCACGTCGTAAGACCAATGGTACAACGCGTCCGAATAGCAAAGCGCCGCGCGGTCGGGGGCGTGGTCGCGGTTAATTATATTCTTTTACAAAAGGGTGCTCCATGCGCCCTTTTTTTATAGCTAATGCAAAAATACAGGTGTCTTATATAAGGTAGACCGATTTAAAGTTTGAATTGAAGTCAGCATGATGAAAATATCCATTCTTTCCATTTCAATCGCCAGTTGTTCGACTGTGATTTTTGCTCAAAATCCTTTAAGTGTTCATGTCTTGAATCTGGATACAGGTTTACCTGCGTCAAATGTAGCGGTGGTTTTGGAAGCACAGCAAGGTGATAAATGGACCAAGCTTAATGAAGCGAAAACCAATAGTGAAGGCCGGATTACGGACTTATATCCCAAAGATACCAATCTTCAGAAAGGCATTTATAAAGTGACCTTTAAAACCGGCGACTGGTTTAAGGCAAAAAATCAGCGTTCTTTCTTTCCGGAAGTACCTGTAGTATTTGTAATTGATGGCAGCTTAGAACATTACCATATTCCGCTGTTATTAAGTCCTTATGGTTATTCAACCTATCGGGGGAATTGACTAAAAAACACTCTGCTTAAAGGAAACTATTTAATGATAGTTGTTCATTTTTATAGAACTTAACAAACTCAATTGGGTCAATTAAATCGCATTTCCTTCTGACAAACCTGCCAGAAAATCATCCTGTTCACTTAACTATGATGACGATGTTAATCCTCCAAAAATCCAAAATACGCCAATTACAGCTAACCAAACTACTGTAATTCCGACGCCCCAATTCAAACTTTTCTTATTCATTATCTATTAAAAATTCTCACAAAATTTTGATACACGTAAACGTCATCTGCTGCTGTTCGAGGCAGGACGACTTTGATCATTAAAGTTTCTGCGACCCCTTAAATTAGTAATTTACTTTGCCGAGTTCAGCAGATGACAATGGTTTTGGTTACTTTTGACGAAACAAAACTAACTCGAACCGAAGGTTTAGCTTCAATTTCGAAAAATTTGCCAAGAACTAAACATAAAAAACCGATGCCTAAGCACCGGTTTTACATGGTTTTTATACAGCTTGCAAATTAAGCGTTTAACCACTTCTCTGCTTTGGCCTGATCTTCAACTTTCAGCTCGACTTCACTCAATTCAGAACCACCGGCCTGAACTTCAAAAGTCATCAATTCATCACGGCGGAAAGCATGAACGGTATAACTACCTTCCTGCTTCGCATATTTTTCTAGCAGTTTACTGGTCGCTTTCAAGCCATCAATTGCAACAATCACATCATTGGCAGACAAGCCAGCCTGAACAGCTGCTCCATCTCGACGCGCTTGTTGAATCACCACGCCTTCAGGTTTATCGGCAAGCTTTAAACCAAATGGCAAAGACTTGTCATTTTTAACGTTAAAACTTAAACCGAACTCAGGAAGCAACTGATCTAGCGGCAATTCATCTGTGGTATTGATCAAATGATTGATCTGTTCAAGCCAGTTATCACCCGTCAATTCATTACACAATTCAAAGATGGTGCGCTCATGCACTTGAACACCATTTTGCGCATTTTTATACAATTTACGCATTAAGGCATCCAGGCTTGAACCGCGTAAACGCAAGCCTAAATCTAAGCAAAGCGCCACTAAACAACCTTTGTTGTAGTAGCTGGTACCGGCATTATTCGAGTTTTCATCCTGGCGGTAGAATTTCACCCAGGCATCAAAACTTGAATCCGCAACACTTTGAATCGCACGTCCCGGATTTTGTAAATAGCGGTCAATCTGTGTCTTTAATAATTTCAGATAGGATTCTTGAGAAATTACACCGCTACGCAGCAAAATCAGGTCGTCATAATAAGAAGTGAAACCTTCAAAAATCCATAATAATGAAGTGTAGCCTTCTTTGTTTAAATCATAATTGACGAAATTTTCAGGACGAATAAATTTGACCAGCCAGGAATGGAAATATTCATGACTACATAAACCCAGAAAACGCTGATAATCCGCAGAGGGTTCAGCAGGTTCATCAGCTTTAGGCAAGTCATCACGCGGGGTAATCAGACTAGTACTGTTCGGATGCTCCAAACCGCCATAACTATTACCGGTCGCCATGGTCATAAAGGTATAGTCGCTAAATGGTGCCGAACCGAACATTGAAATTTCGGTACTACAGATTTTTTCAATATCTTGCTGCATACGCACGGCGTTCATGGCATGTTTGCCAGACACCACAAATTCATGCGCAATTCCATTGGCTTCAAAGCTAAAGCGCGTTTGCTCTGCCAGCTCAAATGGTGAATCAATCAACTGGGCATAGTTTTCAGCTTTTAAGGTATAACGCCCTTTAACCAGACTTTTAGAAGCTAAGCCGGTAGCCAATTGAAAATGCTTCAGCTCATCCGGAAGGAACACTTCAACCTCAACCGCTTTATCTTCCTGCCCTTCTAGTCCCAAGCACGCACAGGCCGGATTCACATAAAGTCGGGTTTGATCGACATAGGCGCCACGTACAGATAAATCATAAGCATAGACATCATATTCCACCGTAATCAGCTCATGATCGGTATTAAATAGGCGCCATTTATTCTTTTCAAATTTCTGGATTTTTAAAATGCGTCCATCTTCATCATAAGCACGAACTGACTCAATATGCTTTGAAAATTCACGAATCAGATAGCTACCTGGAATCCAGGTCGGTAAAGAAAGGACTTGTGTCGGGTCTGCTAAAAAGCGAACTGTCACGTGAATTAAATGCTGACGATAATCGTCAAATTCGATTTGATAATGCAACATAATGGGCAATATAAAATTTAAAAAAGTTAACTTAACGATTAGCTTAGCATTTTTTTACCAAGCAATGCTGAACTGTCTTAATTGTCTACAATTCCGACTAGCCATTCACTAAAAAAAGGCATAGCATGCCTCATATTTTTTGTATTTTTACTGTCAATGGATTGGCAAATAAGGAATATCATTGAAAGCTGTCATCTACCTCCTCGCATCACTCAGTTTATTGTGCTCCACGATAGGCAATGCTGCATTACTGAACCTTGTACCTGAAAGTGTTGAAGCTCCTGCATGGACCATTCTAGATACCCAGTCTGGACAAGTCATTGCTGAACACAATAGTCATGAGCAACGCGCACCGGCATCCATGACCAAAATGATGGTTGCCTACATTGCACTCAAAGAAATTGCAGCAGATCATTTGAAAAAGGATGAAATCATCACAGCTACACCGGTAGTAAAAATGGTGCAGTGGGATGAGTCACAAATGTATCTGAAAGAAGGTGAACAGATTACTGTAGATCAGCTTCTAGCGGGTTTAATCGTGATGTCAGCCAATGATGCTGCGGTGACGTTGGCTGAGCGCATTTCAGGTACTGTGCCGGCTTTTATTGAACGCATGAATTTAGAGGCAAAAGCTTTAGGGATGAATGATACCCATTTTGCCAATGCACCAGGCGTGACCATGCCAGATCATTACTCATCTGCTCATGACATGGCGCTACTGGGTCAGGCACTGACAGCTGAAACGCCTGAATACCTGCATTATTCAGTGATGCCAAGTTTCAGTTATAACCAGCGTTTTCATCGTGCAACCAACTTGGCGCTTAAATTTGACCCAAGTGTAGATGGTTTAAAAACCGGCTTTACCAAAGCTGCGGGATATAACCTGGCATTGACTGCACACCGCCCTACCGCTAATCCTGAACTGCCTGAACGTCGCCTGATTGTGGTGGTGATGGGAACCCAAAATGCTTTAAAACGTGCTGAAATTGCCCATACCCTGCTAAATATGGCGTATACCTATACTCGTAATGAAGTAGCCATTAAAGACAAACAGCTGATTGCTGAATTACCGGTCATTAAATCCACGTTAAAAATGTTTAAACTGGAAACCAGTAAACCGCAAATTGTGACCACATCTTTATACGATCAACCTTATGCCATTGACCTAAAAACCTATGATACGGTCAATCAGCGAATTATGTTGAATACGGGCAATGGAACAATTCAAACCATAGAACCTTTACAAGAAACCAAAACTCACTTAAATGTCGAAATTAAAGAAAAGCTCCTGACTGCTCCTGTCGCTCAGGTTATGCAACTGGCAACCGTGCATGTTTATCAAAATAATCAGCTGATTCGCACCATTGCCATTGAAGATGATGTGCAAATTGAAGAAGCCAATTTCTTCCAGAAAATTGCGATATGGTTTAAACAGCTTTTCAGTTTTTTCTCAAGTGAAGAGATTGAAGTCAAAACTTATCCTCTAGGCTAATTACGTGAAATTTCTTTACGTTATGTAAGCTGTACAACAATCTGAACAAAAGCAATGAATTGAAGATGGCATATTAAGGCCATCTTTTTTTTTCGTCTTGAAAATAATAAATAGGTCCCAAAATGAGTAATCTACATAAAATTGTTATTGTGGGTGGCGGTGCTGGTGGTTTAGAACTTGCGACCCAGTTGGGTAATAGTTTAGGTAAAAATCATAAAGCAAAAATCACGCTTGTGGATCAGAAACTGACCCATATCTGGAAACCGCTTTTACATGAAATTGCTGCCGGCAGCCTCAATCCACATGCCGAAGAAACCAATTATTTTGCGCATGCCGCCAAACATCATTATGAGTTTGTTTTAGGCAGTTTGACGCAGGTCGACCCAGCTGCCAAACACATTATTCTTGAAACAGCGCAGTTATCCAAACCCGCTCAGACTGAACCAGATTCAGGGCAAAAGAAGATTCAGCTGGATTATGACACCCTGATTATTGCCGTGGGTTCAACCTCGAACGACTTTAATACTGAAGGCGTCAAACAGCACTGCCATTTTTTGGACAGTCGTAAACAGGCTGATATCTTTCATCAAGATTTACTACACTTATACCTTGAAGCCCAAAATCAAGAGACAACACGGGCATTAAATATTGCCATTATTGGTGCAGGTGCAACCGGTATAGAACTTGCTGCCGAACTGTATCAGGCCAAACAAACCTTCTTTAAATACGGGCTAAATAAAATTGACCCGAAAAATGTCAATATTACCGTGATTGAAGCTGCCGACCGGATATTACCTGCACTTTCTGAAACGGTTGCCAAGCATACCCGCCATCAACTTGAGCAATTTGGAATTAAGGTGTTAACCAAACATCGGGTGGCTAAAGTCGATCAGGACAAAGTCTATTTTGCCGATGGCAGCGCTATCGATGCAGAGCTGAAAGTCTGGGCCGCAGGAATTAAAGCTCCAGCTGTGCTAGAAAAGTTGACGGACTTTCAGAAGGACAATATTCACCGCCTTAGAGTGTATGCAACGCTGCAAACTTTATCTGATCCGAATGTCTTTGCATTTGGTGATTGTGCCCATTGCCAGCCTGCTGCAGATGAGCCGGTACTGGGTCCACGTGCTCAAGTCGCCAGCCAGCAAGCCAGTTTCCTGCTTGAAGCAATGAAAGCTCGCATTCAAGGCAAGCCACAACCGATGTTCAAATTTTCCGACAAGGGTTCACTGGTGTCATTAAGCCACAATAAAGCAGTGGGAGAATTACTCGGCCAAGTGAATGTCCAAGGTTTACTGGCAAAAACCATGTATATCTCGTTATATCGCCTGCATCAGGCAGCGATTCATGGTTATACCCATGCAGGACTTTTGACAGCTAAAGATTTTGTCACAAGAAAAACGGGACCAAAGATAAAATTGCATTGAAATTTCTAAAATCGTCCCCAATATTAACAAAACGCCATAAATGAGTGGGAAAAATGCAGATTTTTGCTAAATCTAGTCTACAAAACCCGCTTTTCACTTTATGATGTATCCTTAAAAAATTGAATGGATCAATAACATGACTGCTATTGCAAATGACCTCGTGGTTTCTTTCCACTACACGTTGACTAACGCAGAGGGCGAAACTCTCGACCAATCACAAGGTGAGCCACTTGCATATTTGCACGGTGCGGGTAACATCATCCCTGGTTTAGAAAACGCTTTGGTAGGCAAAACTGTTGGTGAAAAATTCACTGTAAACGTTCCTGCTGCTGAAGGTTATGGTGAATACAACCCTGACCTAGTACAAGAAGTTCCAGCTCAAATGTTCCAAGGTGTGGACAACATTCAACCTGGTATGCAATTCCAGGCTCAAACTGATGATGGCGTTCAAATCGTGACAGTTAAAGCGGTTGAAGGCGACAACGTTGTTGTCGATGCTAACTTCCCACTTGCTGGTCAAGATTTAACTTTCGAAGTTGAAATCGTTGAAATTCGTGAAGCTTCTGCTGAAGAATTAGAACACGGTCACGTACACGGCGCTGGTGGTCATCACCACTAAGATCGGTACGATCGTAAAAGGCAAAGTTTTTACTTTGCCTTTTTTATTGCCCTCAATTTTTTAAACTCATTTAATCGCCCTAAAAATTTCCGTATGTTGAGCAAGCTCATATGGTACATCATCATGCCCTGATCTTTGTGGTTTCAGCATTTATGATGGGCTATCTGGATAAAATCAGTAAGCATTAATTGCTGTGATGAGCTATTAAAAATGCCCCTGAATTTGGGGCTTTTTATTTTAATCGATTATAAATAATGACCTTCTCTTTCTGGCTGGTACATCACCTTTTCAATTTTTACCTTCATTAAATGACCATCTGGCTGCGGCCATTCAATTTCCTGACCTTCAGCCAGTCCTAAAATAGCTGCACCGACTGGAGCAAGTACATTGACCTGTCCTTTCTCACCCATAAATTCATGCGGATAAACCAGGGTAATAATGGTCGGTTCATTCGAAGGTGCAATAGTAATCTGTACCCGTGCATTCATGGTCACGACATTAGAAGGTATATCTTGGGGTGCAACGACTTCGGCACGTGCCAGTTCATCTTCCAGATGTTGCATGGTTGGAGTAAGTTTCGACTGATGCTCCAGCATCGTTTCTAAACGCTCAAGATCTTTTTGTGAAATAATAATTATCGGTCTTTGCATATTCAACATCCTCTTTTTTTAAACTTTTTTTTTCAGTCAGCAATAATAAGGCTGTCTATACGGTTGATTTAAAATTAATTTCAAGTATACATATGTATATAAATAATTACTTTACAAGAATAATACGATGCTCTTTACCGCACTACACTCGACAGCTGAACCTGATTCTCGCAATTTTATGCAGCAAATTCGCAGCCGTTTTCAAATGCCAGAACATCAACATGAATTTTATATTGCTTCCGCACTTAAAACCGTTAATTTTGATGGTACTTTTGCCAGCTTTGAGCGACTTGATCAGCTATTTGCTGCATTTAAAAAACAAATAGGGACTCAAGCTGCAAATTTTGTAGAAGATCCTCAAAAATTAAATACTGTTTATCTGATCTCCAGCTATATAGGAGAGTTTATTAGCCAAAAATTGGGCTTTGATGAAAAATGGCAAAGTTTTGAACAGCTACAAGCTCACTTTATCAAATTCCGCGATCGTCCCAATAACTTTGTACATAGCTATGCACTCAATTGCAATAATCAAATTATTTTACCGCTGCATTATGTGGCAAAACATTTTTGTGAAGATGATTTACCACTTAGCATCAGCCAGGAAATTGAAGCAATTATTCTGAATTATCAGATTATATTCGCAGATGAACGCGGAAAATTTACCGAACAAATGCACGATTTACATACCATGTATTTCAAAGCTTATCCGCTATTTTGTGGTTCTGCTTTTCAAGATCTGGTGCAGATTTCCGATCTTGACCATAGCATGGCAAGTCTGGATCGTTTAGATGACCTCATGCGTGAAATTCGCCAGAACTATCTGGTTTCCATTGATAATTTTTTAGAAGATGATGCAAACTATTTCTTTATTCTGTTTCTGGCCGCTTATGTTGGACAAGTCATTGCTGCACAGGCCGGAACTTCACTACGCTGGTTCCGCCCGGAACAAGTCAGCCAGATGCTGGGGCAGCAAATTCCGGATGCTTTAACCACCTGCCGGATCGCCCAAATTAATGCTTCTATCTTTTTTGTGACCCAGCATATTTGCCAGTTTCTTTTTGAACCGGTTATATCCGAATCCAGCAAACAATATGTGTTGAATGCCCTGGAAACCATCAAAGCCACCAGAAATCTTATTTATTTGGCTGAAGATACGCAAAAGGCCAATAGCAATTTACAGCAATCACCATTTTATGAAGCTTTATATCAAGCAGGTCAGTTGACCCATTTTTTATTGTTGCATATTCATGGGGTAATTCCCCGCACCTCTTGCGAGCAAAGCCTGACACCGACCAGTTATCCACCGGGTAATACCTTCTTTAGCCATATAGATGGATCAGACGCACCCTTAAGACAACTAGATATAAATGCTGAACAATATCCCTATAATGTGCTGGGATATGAGATGTATGCCTGTCTGCCTCATGTGCGAACCGACGCCATTTCCCTGCATGTGCGTAATTATGGCGAACAACATATGAATATTCATTTAGTCATTCCCTTTTTCCAGGTATTTGACTATCGCGGTTTTTCTATTTTGCAGCCCTATTTTCTCAGTAGTGATGCCATCACAAGCAAAAACCTACCTGAGATTTATCATGCAATGGGTGCATTTTTTCAAGGTATCCAAGACAGCGAACGAAACCGCCCAGCAGAGTCACAAATTTGGGCTCAATATTACCAGCCAGACAAGCTGTCTTATCCAAAAGCGATGCAGCAAAACATTCCAGTACTGGTGTCATAAAAAAATAAAAAAAAAGCCTCCATATCAGGAGGCTTTTTTTTAAGTTAGAAACTTATCTTGCATAAACCGGGAATTTAGCGCAAACAGCAGCAACTTTTTCTTTAACAGCAGCGATCACAGCCTCGTCACCTTTAGCATCTAGGATGTCAGCGATCCAGCCTGCAAGGTCACGTACTTCAGCTTCGCCGAAACCACGAGTTGTTACCGCTGGTGTACCGATACGGATACCAGAAGTCACAAATGGAGAACGTGGATCGTTAGGTACAGAGTTTTTGTTCACAGTGATGTGAGCAGCACCTAACCAGGCATCAGCGTCTTTACCAGTAATGTCTTGTTTGATTAAAGATAACAAGAACAGGTGGTTTTTAGTGCCGCCAGATACCACGTCATAACCACGTGCGATTAATACTTCAGCCATTGCTTGAGCATTTTTAACCACTTGTTGTTGGTAAGTTTTGTATTCAGGCGCCATTGCTTCTTTAAAGCAGATTGCTTTCGCCGCAATCGCGTGAACTAGAGGACCACCCTGGTTACCCGGGAACACAGCTGATTGTAATTTTTTCTCGATTTCTTCGTTTGCTTTGGCAAGGATTAAACCTGAACGTGGGCCACGAAGTGTTTTATGAGTCGTTGTTGTGGTTACGTCAGCAATTTGCACTGGGCTTGGGTAAACACCAGCAGCAACCAGACCAGCAACGTGAGCCATATCTACAAACAGGTAAGCGCCAACTTTGTCCGCGATGTCACGGAAACGTTGCCAATCTACCACTTGGCTATATGCAGAGAAACCAGCAACGATCATGCGTGGCTTGTGCTCGATTGCTAAACGTTCAACTTCTTCGTAATCGATTTCACCAGTTTCCGGATTTAAACCGTATTGAATTGCGTTATAAGTTTTACCAGAGAAGCTTACTTTTGCACCGTGAGTCAAGTGACCGCCATGAGCCAGGCTCATGCCCAAAACTGTGTCGCCTGGGTTAAGAAGTGCTAGGTAAACTGCAGAGTTTGCTTGAGAACCAGCATGCGGTTGAACGTTAGCGTAATCAGCACCAAAAAGTTCTTTAGCACGGTCAATTGCCAATTGTTCAATAACGTCTACATATTCACAACCGCCATAATAGCGTTTGCCTGGGTAGCCTTCTGCATATTTGTTAGTGAGTTTTGATCCTTGTGCTTCCATTACTGCTGGCGAGCAATAGTTTTCAGAAGCAATTAACTCGATGTGCGCTTCCTGGCGGGCATCTTCGTTAGCGATTGCTTGAGCGATTTCTGGATCAAATTCAGCAATAGAGATATTGGCAAACATTAGCGAGGTCCTATTAAATTAGGGCTTTTAAGCCGTGCTAAGATTGGCGCGTATTGTAGCATGAAGTTTATAAATATTGAGAATGAACTTTACTCAGTTTTAAATAAAAACTGCTCATGTTTAAAAAAACATGAGCAGTGCGAGTCAAATCAAGTTATTGAATTGGCATTAGAGATTTTACATCCTTCACAATATTATCGACATTTTCAGTGACCACCGTGCCGTGATCCCAGCGATCCGCCACATTTGTAATGAATTTATCGTCAATATATTCAAATGTCGTGCCTTTAGATTCCAGCATTGCCTTTAATAATAAAGTCGCCCCTTCAGGTACTGTGGTGTCATTTGAACCTTGATAAATAATGACCCGCTGATCCAGTTTGACATTGCCCGGCTGTGCATCATTGACCAAGAAATTGTTAATTATCGGCAGGGTCATAAAGTTATCTTGAGTACGGCCATAATCTTGCAAAGAATTATTATGCGTTGCTGCATATTGTCCCATCGCGGCGCCAAAGGCATTTGCAACATCTGTAGCGCATTCTACTTCTGCAATTGGAGCAATCGCGGCGGATTGCGGTTTAAATACCTGATTATAATTGACAAATATATTATGCCCTTGCATGCCTGCAACAATTAAAGCTGTAAACATATCTAACTTGGCATATACAGGGGTTTGTACATTTCCCGGCAGTCCTTTGACTGAATTTTCTCCAGCCATTAAGATTGTCTCCAGATTAGAAGCCGGTGCCACAGCAATGGTTCCTTTGTAGTTTAGATTTGCTCGGGCTGCATATTGTGCAGCACCTAAGGCTGCATGCCCGCCTTGAGAGTGTCCAACAGTCATCCAGTCTGTGGAAATATTTTTGCCTTGACTGGTTAAATAGTTACGTGCCGCAACTACAGCATCGGTAATTGAAAAAGCTTCACTTTTAAGATTCAGGAAGGGATGATTGCCTTCCGCTCCCAAACCTTCATAATCGGGAGCAACCACCACATAGCCTGCATCAATCAATTTCTGGATTAACACTGTGCTGCTTCCTAAGCCTTGACGACTTGGCGCACATTTATCAGCCACACCCACCGTTCCATGTGCCCAGACTACAATTTTCCATCCATTTGCCGGTACGGCGCCGGTTGGAGTGAAAAGCAAAGAGGTTGCCTGGACTTCCTTTCCATCGACACCTAACATTTTATAAGTCAGCAACTGCCGGTCTGCGTTCAGATCGGGGTATGCATCTTCAGTATTCGGGTCCGTATACGCCTCCACTCGCACTACCGGATTTTGTATATTATTTACCGGAATGGTCGGCTGAGGAGAGATAACCACGTCATCATTATCATCCTTGTTTCCACAGGCGGTTAAAAAAAGGACAGAACCACCGATCAACACCGTAGCAAATGTTTTATTCATGTTTACACTTCCTTATATATCTTTTTGTTTTGATGATTTAAATAATCATGAATTACAAACTATTACTCTTATTCGGTATTTGAACAATACTCCTTAACATGAAAGAAACACTATAAAAATGGATGAGATAGTTTTATTAATTTAAGTAATTGATTTTAAAAAATTTAATTTTATTAACGTGCAGTTATCTAACACTATAAAATCTTAAAACGATGTATGTCCTTATTGTTCTTATTCTTGTTTTTCGATGGCTTAGGCTATATGACGTTAAAAATAGATCCAACAGCGAACAAAGCATTATGTCACTATGCCGCCCCCATGACTGATTAACAGAAATGACTCTTCTCGAGCCATCCTTATACTGAGAGTTGCCGAACTCATCAATTCAATCCATCAAGCTGAAATCAAGATGAACTTTTACAATGGTTTAAATGTAGCTTGATCAGGAAGATCGGCTCCCTTTTTATCTAGATAAAGCTTTAATTTCAACAGATGCTTTTCAAGCCGCACATTTAAACAGCATCTCGCTACAGAAATACTCAGCAATGGGGAAAAGACTGTATTTACAGTTTGTATCCGCTTATTTGAAAATGTTAAATTTATCCAAACGATCGCAACGGTTATGGACCTGTCATGCAAGCAATTATTCTCGATACCGAAACCCATACGTTAAATGGACAGCCGATTGAGATTGCTTATGCACCGATCCAAATCCATGACAGTAAACTCTCCTTAGACAAGAGTGAAATTTTCGACCAGCTTTACAGTGTGGATGAACCCATCTCTTTTGCCGCCATGGCAGTGCATCATATTTTAGAATCCGAGCTGGTCGGTCAGCCTCACTACACGACTTTTACTCTTCCAGAGGAAACCACTTATATTATTGGCCACAATATTGATTATGATATTCGTGCCTTAGAAAAATGCGGTGTAAATTCATCTAATATTAAAGCGATTTGTACGCTCGCTTTGGCTCGTCGCGTATGGTCAGATGCTGAGGCCCACAATATCTCTGCCCTGATTTATATGATCACTCGTGGCAGCGACCGTGCCCGTGAAATGATCCGTAAAGCGCATCGTGCTGATATGGATATTATTANNATCAAAGCCATTTGTACCCTTGCCCTTGCCCGTTTAGTCTGGCCAGATGCGGAAGCGCATAATATTTCTGCGCTTATCTATATGATCAGCAAAGGCAGTGAAAAAGCCCGTGAAATGATTAAAAAAGCGCATCGTGCCGATATGGATATTATTTTAACTGCCAATATCTTGATGCATGAAATCCATCATTTAAACATTCAAAGCATTGAAGAACTTTATTTGGCATCGGAAGATGCGCGTATTCCTCGCACTATTAATTTCGGCAAACATCGCGGTACAGCAATAGCGGATTTACCTGCCGATTATATGCAGTGGCTGCTGCGTCAGGAAGATCTGGACCCTTATTTGCGTAAGGCTCTTGAGAAAGTCAGTATTGTTACGCTGTAATATTATGATTTGTAATATTATTTAAATAATATTGTCATTATTCATAGCTACAATCGGCCTTAATTTAGCGGGGAAAAATTAAGGCATGCGTCAATATCATAAAACTGATTTAGGCATTGAAATTTTAAAACAACGTTCACTCAATTTGAATGCCCGTCAACGTAGACTGTTATTGCTGATTGGTACGGATGATTTTGATCTGCTTTCTGAACAATTCAAGCGCCGTATCGCACCTGCTGAATTACTCGAACAGCTGCTCGAAATGGGACTGATCAGCCGTCCGGCAAGTCCACCCCCTCCAGCAACACTGCCCCCGACTGTACTGCATACCGAGATTGAAACCAGTTTGCCTTTGCAAGACACTCAACTTAAACAACATTCTGCCGAAGCAATCACCACGCTTAACATTTCCCAACCATCAACTCCAGACTCTAGGGCACAGCATCCATCTCATGACAATAAAATGCAGCTTGATGCAGAAATACTGGACTTTGAACAGGTCAAACAGCTAATGGTACAACTGCTACAACAATACTGCGGTTTAATGGCAAAACAGCTGATCGCCCGCATTAGTCAGAGCACAGATTTACGCAGTTTAAAACAGTGTCAGATGCAATGGATTACCACATTACAGGAAAGTCGCATAGCACCTCAGGAACTCAACTGGTGCCTAAATCAGGTCAACTGTTCTTTACAGCAACTTCCGAGCTGATCACGTTTAAGAGCTTTTTTGTGTTGCATTATTTATTTAGGGTCTTAGCTCTTTAAAAGATACCTATTTTTATATTTATAAAACAATACTATGAGATTAATTGCACCGTAGTCAGATTAAACAATAACTCATGACTTTATTTTAAATACGACCTTAGCTGCATGGCAAATATTTATGAAAACCCTCATATATTAAATATTTCAGGGCAATGCATAATGACAGCCTTACATTATTTAGAATTCCATCCCGCAGATAATCCTATGTACTTAAAAAAAGTAGGTAACTGGGTGCTGACATTTTTAAGTCCTAAAGAAGATCTGACGCATACTCAACTTGCTATTACCAGTGTACTGCCCCGTCAGGTCAGTGAAAACTTACAACCCCTTTGGGTCATTATTGATCAGACAGAAACTGAAAATCGTTGGTTAATCCAGCAAATCATTTGTTATGACAGTACACAAGGCAAGGATGCAATATTCAGTTGTGAGGATGCCATAGGAATGAAAGTCATTGAAAACATGATGCAAGAATTTAATAAATATGATGTCGATATCAGGCTAATTTAAACCTTTATTTTTAATTCAATTCGGTGAAATTTTAATAATTTTGATCTTTTAACAAGTATTTATTCATCTTTTTTACAGCATTATAAAAACTCACCTTAAACAGTGAGTTTTTATTTTTCATCCATTATTCAGACTAAGCTCTTATAATATTTTCATTATTCAATTATACGATAAATACTCGCAGATATACGACTTTCAAAAAGCAATTCAATACTCGGGCGAATAATTTCACCATTCACAACGATATGTTCAATTTTTTGAAATAAGGAAAGTTTATGCAAGGCCGAATTTTCCGGAATTGCTCTTAATAATGCTTGAACTGCATGGATCTTGCTAAATTGGTCTTTAACCTTCACCTCGATCAGCTGAGTCATATCATTCTGCTCCCTTTATTTAACTAAACTTTTTATAACATATATTTTATTTATCCATAATTTAGAGATGTTAGATTTTTTGGCAATGTAATTTTTTATAAACGCATAGATGATATCTCTCTTAAATATGTTATTTAGAACACCCTTAACTTTTATAATAATCCGTCTCGATCAATCTCAAGCATCTAAAATAAATTCTGTAGTAGTGTGTCCTCGGCAAAGCATTTTTTAGGTATACAAAATAAGAAAGCCCGCATTGCTGCGGGCTTTTATGTTGGAAGGCTAGTGCTGATTTTTTGTTTAAACCCGAAGGTTGTAAACTCAACAAGCTGTCATTGATCCGTCCAACCACTTTGTAGCGTCTCTCGACCTACTGTATTTTTAATATAAAACTTGAAAATTAAATAGGCAACCCTGCTCAACATTTATACACAGCACGTCAATAAAAATATTATTGAATATTTTATAAAATCATGAAAAATAGAAGCTCGCTGAATATCAGTTCTTTAGTATTTATATAAAAAGATGAATAAAAATAATATTTCATGACTTATAACCGCTATTTTTAGATCAATAATGATAATTTTTTATAACTAAAATCAAAGTTATAGAGATATTTTTAACTTTTTTAATAACACTTTCAGCATACTGCTGTTCAGTTTTGCAGGTTTTTATCACAAATCAGATAGTGGTCCTATCCTCCGTTATATTCCTTTATTTCAATAAATTTATTTCAACTAATCAGCGGGAAACTGTTTTATATTCTTATCGCCAAATGCTCGGTTAAAAAATAAGGATCACTTGATCCTTATTTTCCATGGTTCCAGTTTAAATACCCATACACATATATTTGATGTCCAGATAATCTTCAATACCGTATTTGGAACCTTCACGACCTGTACCAGATTCTTTGACTCCCCCAAAAGGTGCCACTTCTGTAGAAATCAGGCCTTCGTTAATACCCACCATGCCATATTCTAGTGCTTCACCGACTTTCCAGGCACGGCTTAAGCTTTCGGTATAAATATAGGATGCCAGACCAAATTCAGTATCGTTCGCCATCTGAATGGCTTCTTCATCGGTACTGAATTTGAAAACCGGTGCCAGCGGTGCGAAAGTTTCCTCCTTAGCCACAAGCATGTCTGGTGTGACATCTGACAACACCGTCGGCTCAAAAAAGGTTTGACCTAGTGCATGCGGTTTACCACCCACCAAGACTTTTGCACCTTTAGCGACAGCATCGGCAATATGCTCTTCAATCTTCTCAACGGCTTTTTCATTAATCAGGGGACCTTGTTCCGCGCCTTCTTCAAAAGCGGGTGCAACTTTTAATTCTTTAACGGCAGTAGTTAGTTTTTCCATGAACCGATCATAAATATTGGCATGTACCAAAATACGGTTACTACATACGCAGGTCTGACCACTGTTACGGAATTTCGATGCCATGGCACCTTTGACCGCTCTCTCCAAGTCTGCATCTTCAAACACGATCAACGGTGCATTACCACCCAATTCCATGCTGATTTTTTTCATGGTAGAAGAGCATTGTTGCATTAACAACTTGCCCACTTGAGTGGAACCGGTGAAGGATAGTTTTTTCACGACAGGATGTGTGCTCAGAACACCTCCAATTTCACGTGAACTGCCTGTCACTACATTTATCACACCTTTGGGAATACCGGCTTGTTCTGCAAGCACTATCAAGGCAAGCGCAGACAAAGGCGTTTCTGAAGCCGGCTTGATCACCACCGTACAACCTGCCGCAAGTGCCGGACCGACTTTGCGGGTAATCATGGCATTCGGGAAGTTCCACGGTGTAATCGCTGCAACCACACCTACCGGCTGTTTGATCACCACCAAACGGCGACCCTGTTTATCATGTGGAATGACATCACCATAAGTGCGTTTTGCTTCTTCGGCAAACCATTCAATAAAACTGGCACCATATAGAATTTCACCGCGACTTTCTGTTAGTGGCTTACCTTGTTCGGTACTTAGAATAACTGCAAGATCCTCTTGATTGGCCACGATCAGATCAAACCATTGACGGAGTAATATTGAACGCTCTTTTGCGGTCATATTTTTCCAGAAATATAATGCAGTCTCGGCAGCCAGTACAGCTTGCTCCACTTGTGTGGTTGAAACACTGGGTACCTGTGCAATGGTTTCGCCTGTTGCCGGGTTGGTCACTGCAAATTTTTTGCCATCTGCTGCATCCATCCAAAGACCATCAATAAATACTTGTTGTTTCAGCAAGTCTGGATTTTTAAGTTGCATTTATATTCTCCTTCATAGCCGCTTGGTACGCTACTTTGCTCAGGTGTTATGCCATTTTTAAATTTAGCCGAAATAATGTCATCGATTCATCATTCGACTGATATATACATCCAAAGCAACAAACTCTGTATCCAAATCAAATATTGCTTTAAAAATATTTATCTACTGAAAAGAATACCTGCTGCTTTATCTACAATATAGATTTTTTAGGATAGCAATGATTTCTTGTACTTCAGGATATCCCGAATTGTCGGGATGTCCAAGCGCGGCTGTGTTCACAGGATGGACTAAATTTGTCTAGGAGAGTGGTGGCAGTCCACCAGGTGAATATTGCGAACACTTCGATAAAATCACACGTGGTCTCAAACAAGGTCGCATTTCTAATTATCGCGGTTTCGTATTTATCAGCTTAGACAGTGAGGCGACAGATTCTTTAGAAGATTTCTTAGGTGATGCCAAGATCTTTCTTGATTTAATGGTTGAGCAGTCACCAACGGGTGAGCTTGAAGTCTTGCAAGGTAAATCAGCTTATACCTTTGCAGGCAACTGGAAATTACAGAATGAAAATGGTTTAGATAGCTATCACGTTAGTACAGGGCACAACCATGATAGGAACATCATAAATTAGACAATCATTATCATGTTAAACCTCTCATTGCATTTTGATGCCAAAATACAGAGACTTTTCCTGTTGTGATAACAGCTCTTTTAAGATCGTCTTAATTTTAGCTGTGCCATCATCTTCAATTGTATTGTTGCTACTATCGGTAATGTTTTGACCATTACTTCCTACAATTGGCAATATACCTGAAAGTGCCCATTGCTGGGTATAAGCGGGATACATATCGTTAATCACTACATTGCTTAATGCCGTACTGCCAGTATTTTTCACCATAATCCGGTAAATCAGACATTGATTCGGTTTCAGGTTTTCATTTTGTACGGTATACGTTGCATTGATCACTGCCGCGGCATTTGCCATACTGCAATTTTCAACTTTGAATTGCGATTTCATAATTTTTAACTGATTCGGACTGACCGTAATCAAGTCCGTATTACTTAAATCAACTAATGTCATGTCTTTCCCGACATTATCTGGCTTGGCAATCAGCTTAACTTGACTACTCATACCATTGTTGGCCGTTGATGGGGCTTCAACTTTAATCAATAAAGTGACCGATTTATTCGGTTCAATGATATTGTTTAATTCAGTTTCTGTGCCGGATAGCAAAGTATCACTGGCATCTAGCGTGTCGTTGCCATTTTGATCCAAAAACAAGGTATATAAAAAGCCATCGGCACGATTGATTGGGTTAAGGCTGACCTTTACTTTGCTTTCATTTGCTACCCCATAATTGGTCAAACGGTGTAAAAATACATAAGTTCCACCAATTCCCACCTGCGCACTTTGATCATTGGTTAATTCCAATAAGCGTTTTTTTGGTTGTGGAATGACTGCATTCAGGATAATGTCAGCCAAGCCAGACTGAATTGATTCAATCGCAAACCAGATAGGGGTAGTCGCTGTCACAGAAGAGTAAATGGTCACAACTGCGCAGAGTTGTGCGGTGCTATTGGCTGAAATATTTAGTTGAGTAATCTGCTGACTACTTACACCCGTTTTACACTGCGCAAGATCCGCTTTATAAAATTCAATTTTTAAACCAGCAGTAAAAGGCGTAACACTATTTTTAACTAAGCTTGAATATTCACCCGTCCCTAAGGTTGGTTCAATTTTGCTACTGGATGCATACAGCTGATAATCCTGTGCCAAACCGCCGTAATTCTGAATATTGAGCGGAAAATAAACTTTGCTGTTACTGTCAGCTTTTTGGGTCCAAAGTGGTGTAGAACCTGTTCTACCTTCTTTTGCAATAATAAATATACCAGTACCGGTGGCAGCGGCATCTGCTGCAGGGGCATTACTGATGTTGTTGGATAAATCACTTTTGGCCGCAATCAATGTTTTTAAGGTAGATGTATTATTTCCAGGAATGAGATCCTGCATCTTGGTGGTTTCAATAATGGCTGTATTTTCTACAAAACCCACACTTGTAGTATCTGTGTCGGTGACTTTTAAATTTTTAACCGTAAAGATGTATTTTGCATTGGCGGGAATATCGCCTAAACTTAAACCACTACCTGCAGTGGTACTGCTCAACAGTGCAGTCAATGCATTGGCATCTGTCCAAGTCGAAGGACAAGCCTTGCTGGTACCATCGGTCAAATCTCACAGATCAGACTGATTTGATTTGCAGCATTACCGCTCGTCACCTGAAGTAAGTTT
>NZ_DJDC01000058.1:0-36560 GCF_002430855.1 Acinetobacter sp. UBA5934
TGGAACTCACGTTTCGCGATTAGTTCAGCTTGCTGAGGTGGAATTTCTTTTTGCAGCACCAGATAACGTGAACGAGGTTTATCGTTCATTTTCTTTTTCAGCTCGGCACGATCCATCCCCACCGCATCGGCAAGTTCATCCAGATTCAGGTTTTTATCCGGCAACTGACGTTTCAGTTTGCGGTTATTCGGATCTTTGGCCAGTTCGGCAGTAATTTCATCAAACTGTTTTTTGGTTTCAAAATAATCACGCGGATCAATCACCACCTTCATGACCGGTGTACTAATCGCCAAAGGCACACCATGACGGTCATAGATCACGCCACGCATCGCCTTGATTTTTTCCGTTCTTAAAATATTGGCATTGGCCTTGTTTTGCAAAAAGTCCTTGTTGATGACCTGCACATAAAATGCACGGCCCACCAAAGCCAAAAAGCACAGTAAAACTACACTCCACATCAGATAAAAACGCCACATATCTACGCTAAGGGCGGTTTTTTCGGTAATCGGCTGCTGCTTTTTGCGTGTTGCCTGCTTTGTTCTATTGTCCACCATATTACAGCTAGCCTTATTTTTTATCTTCTGGAGTCATTGGTAAAGAAATTACAACCGTCTGTGCTGCAGGGGGCGAATACATGCGCAATTGGGTTACAGCACGCGTGCCAATTTGTGCAGTCGCACCAAAGGTTTGCTGCTCAATCAGCAAACGCCCCCACTCTGCATTCAGATCATCCCTTTCCCGCATAAATGAGCTTAATTCGCGATAATCATGACGATATTCAAATACCTGAAACACCACCATCAGCGCGCTAAGAAAGACCAGCAGCAGCAAAACAATATAACTGATGGTTTTTTTCATCGGTTTTTTGTCGGTTTTCTTTTCAACAACTTCAGTTTTCATTATTCGCCTTTTGAAGCTAAGCGCTCTGCAACTCTAAGCCATGCACTACGAGAACGAGGGTTGGCTTTGACCTCTGTTTCACTGGCACGAACTCGGGAAATTTTCTTTAAACGACGGGTATCTTCCCGTTCTTGTGGCATACCCCAACTGGTATCTTCCGCTAAAGTCGATTCTTTTTGAATAAATTGTTTAATTAATCGATCTTCTAATGAGTGGAAACTGATCACTGCCAGACGACCTTCTGCTTTAAGCACATCCACTGCTTGCGGCAAGAAAGCTTCAATATCATCTAATTCTTTATTAATGGCAATACGGATGGCCTGAAAAGTTCGGGTTGCCGCATGTTTATTTTTTTCCCATTTCGGATGGGCAACCTTTACGATCTCTGCCAGTTGAGCCGTAGTTTCAATATAACCCGCAGCTTTAATGGCTTTGGCAATACGGCGACTGTAACGCTCTTCACCATACTGGAAAATAATATTCGCCAAAGCTTCTTCTTCAATATCCACCAGCCACTCGGCTGCCGTTGGACCTTGCGAATTGTCCATACGCATATCCAGCGGACCATCTTTCATAAAGCTAAAGCCACGTTCTGCCTGATCCAGCTGTGGAGATGACACCCCTAAATCCGCCATCACACCATCAACCTTGTCGATACCCAACGCTTCCAGTTCCTGTTTTAAATCGGCAAAACTGGCATGAATAATTTTAAAGCGTGAATCTTCCTGTTCTAATTGCGCCGCGGTTTCCAACGCTTGTGGATCTTTATCAAAAGCGTAAACACGTGCATTTTCATCCAATTTAGACAGCAATAAACGGGTATGACCGCCACGACCGAAAGTACCATCGACGTAAATTCCTGTATTGCGATCTGCCAATAAGGCATCAACAGTTTCGTGAAGTAATACAGAAATATGCGACATAAGGGTTCAATCAATACTAGGAAAAATGTAACTGCACATTATTACCTTGTTTTGATAAAGCTCCAAACGACTTTTTGTAGGGAAATATTACTTTTCATAGAGAAAACCGTTTTTAACTGTCTTTCAGCAGGTTTTATGTGATCTTTGCGCTGAATTTATCTTATTTTAAAAACCCAATGCCTGTATTTATTATCTGTTAAAATCTGCTATCTCCCACTTTAACCGATCAGCAGCGAAAGGGAATTTTTCTTACCTGGTTTCTTGGATCGAGCTTCAAGATCTGCGCTTTATTTATGACAAAATTACCGTTATTCATTACTGGCATTTGCTTTGCCGTAATGAGCTTGATTTATCTATGCATCATTACACCCAATAAAGATGAAAAAGCCGTTCATCAGGCCACCTTATGTAATGTGATCCGTCATAATCCGGCTGTTTTCACAGCCAATGAATTGTTTGAACAGGTCAAGTTCACTTATGGCAATAGCACGCCAAGTTATGCCTATCACAAGCCGAAATTTTATCAAAACTATACTCAGCATATGGTTGATGATTATTTAAAATTAACACCTGAGCAGCAGACTCGGGCAAAAGCCGACTATCAAACCTGTCGAGATTTACTTAATCAGTAAAAAATAAAGTGCATAACTTTTCAGCCCAGATTCAGTTCAAAATAAAAAAGCCAATCACAATGGATTGGCTTTTTAATGACAGATCAACTGATTATTTACGGGTGTTATAAATCTGGTCGAAAGTCGCACCATTCACAAAGTGAGTCTGTTGTGCTTTTGCCCAGCCACCAAAAACTTCATCAATAGTAAATGTTTTAATCTTTGGAAATTGTGCAGAATACTTAGCTAACACTTCAGGGTTACGTGGACGGTAGAAATATTTTGCCGCCATGTCCTGACCCAATGGTGAGTACAAGTAGTTGATATAACCTTTAGCTAACCACTTGTTGCCATCTTTATCTACGTTTTTATCCACAATGGCAACCGATGGTTCAGTTAAGATAGACATCGACGGATAGATAATATCAAACTTGTTTTTACCCAAGCTTTTTTGAGTCACCAAGGCTTCATTTTCCCAGGTCAACAACACATCACCAATACCCCGTTCCGCGAAAGTGGTCATTGAAGCACGCGCAGCCGAGTCCATCACTTTAACGTTGTGGTACATCTTGCCAACGAAGTCTTTGGCTTTGGCATCATTACCACCCGGTTGTTTCAGTGCATAACCCCAAGCCGATAAGTATACCCAACGTGGTAAACCGCCTGTTTTCGGGTTCGGGGTAATAATCTGTACGCCCGGTTTGGTTAAATCTGACCAGTCTTTAATGTGTTTTGGATTGCCTTTACGCACCATAAATACGATGGTTGAGGTATAAGGTGCAGAGTTATGCGGGAATTCTTTTTGCCAGCCCGGTTGGATTTGACCTGACTTAACAATTTCTTCAATGTCGTTGGCCAGAGCCAAAGTCACCACATCAGCTTTTAAGCCATCCACTACAGCACGCGCCTGCTTACCTGAACCGCCATGAGACTGTTTAAAATTGACAGTACGACCGGTACGTTCTTTCCAGTAAGCACCAAAAGATTTGTTGAATTCTTCATAGAATTCACGCGTTGCATCATAAGATACATTTAAAAATTCACGCTCTGCCGCCTGAGCAGAAGTTGTAGTAAAAGCCATGCCGGTAGCCAGCAATGCTGCACTGAATAACGCTTTAAATTGAGTTTTCATTGCAATACAGATCAATTATCTTCATTAATGCTAAATATATGAAATAAAGTCATAAATCGCAATAAATTAAACTGCTGGTAATTCAACACAATATTTGCACCATTTGTTTAAATTTATGTTTTTATTCAAGAATCACTCGAACAGTTTACTTATTCCTTATATATACTGTTTTCTGAATTAGATATGAAAAAAACGGATAATAAATTATCCGTTTTTTGCTTCTTTATAGAAAATGAAACTTAATTTTTCTCAGTATAAATCTGATCAAAAATAGCTCCATTCACAAAATGGGTTTTCTGTGCCTTGGACCATCCACCAAACACATCTCCAATAGTGAACAGTTTGATTTTTGGAAATTGTGCCGCATATTTTGCTGCTGCTTGCGAATTACGCGGACGGAAGAAATACTGGGCTGCCAGCTCCTGGCCCTTAGGCGAATATAAATAGTTGAGATAACCTTTGGCCAAATTACGATTGCCGTTCTTATCGACATTTTTATCGACAATCGCCACAGATGGCTCAGCCAGAATTGAAATAGAAGGATAGACAATCTGATATTTGTCTTTACCTAGTCCTTGAGTCGCCAGCAAGGCCTCATTTTCCCAAGACAACAGTACATCGCCAATACCACGTTCAGCAAAAGTGGTTAAAGAACCGCGCGCACCGGAGTCCAGTACTTTGACATTGCCATAAAGTTTTTTCACCAGCTCACGTGCTTTGGCATCATTCCCGCCCGGCTGTTTTAACGCGTAGCCCCATGCTGACAGGTAAATCCAGCGAGGTGCACCACCCGTTTTCGGATTTGGCGTAATGATCTCCACGCCCGGCTTGGTTAAATCGTTCCAGTCCTTAATATTTTTAGGATTTCCCTTGCGTACCAAAAAAACCACGGTCGAGGTATAAGGAGCAGAATTGTTTGGAAATTGCTTTTGCCAGTTTTTATGAATCAGGCCGGCATTTACAATTTCGTCAATATCGTTGGCGAGCGCCAAAGTGACGATATCAGCTTGCAAACCATCAATTACGGAACGCGCCTGCTTGCCTGATCCACCATGAGATTGCTTAAAATTGATGTCCTGTCCGGTACGCTGCTTCCAGTAGGCACCAAAGGCCTGATTATATTCCTGATAAAACTCACGAGTCGGATCATAAGAGACATTCAGAAAATCTTTCGCGGCGAAGCTCTGTGTGCTAAAACCCCCAAGCAATGCCAAAAGTATCGATGCGATTATTTTTTTCATGTGTAACACTCTATTTCACTGTTATTTAATAATGAAGTCACTATATAAATCATAAATATTTTTAACAATCATAAACTTATAATATTTTATTGATTAAACATCGATTTTAGAGATATCCATAAAAATGCTTTAAAATACACTTTTTACACTAAAAGCCTTCATAGTGAATTTGCAACCTATTGTTTTTAATCACCCTCCATGTTTTCTCCATACTTTTTTGATACAAAGTGCAAAATCTTTATAGGTTTTTTATTATTTTGTAATAAAGTGTGATGTAGTTCTACTTTTGTATTTTTTTGTGTGGTTAAATGCTAATCACTCATTTAATTAAAACAATATATAAAATTCCAGCACCAGAAGGGGGATGTGGAAATGCGCTATACCGCAATTATACAAGCTTTAAGCTTAAGCTTAACTTTAGGATTTATGGCTCAGCTGGGACACGCAGCTGCGATTAAAGGTACTGAATCCAAAGTCATGTTAAGCGCTGAAAAATCTTCATTGATTGAAAAAGCCTTGCAACAGCAAAAACAAGGTGACAATACTTTACGTGCCGATAACGACTTAAAGATACTGACCGAAATTAAAGTTGCACCGACTCAAAGCTTCTTTGCCGCTCAAAACCAGAAATTTAGCCGTTTTCTGCAAGTATTTTTTCCACAAAACAACTCTTAATTTAACAGTGAACCTCTTGCCCCTTTAAGAGCTTCCCATCTAGCCTAATCATTTCAATGTTGAATTTAACATTAAGTGATTAGGCTTTTTCGTTATAATAGCCCCCATTCACATTCTGAAAAATATTGGTTATGACTGTCCGTACTCGTATTGCGCCTTCTCCTACCGGCTTTCCACATGTAGGCACTGCTTATATTGCCTTGTTTAACTTATGTTTTGCTAAACAGCACGGCGGTGAATTTATTCTTCGTATTGAAGATACTGACCAACTGCGCTCAACCCCCGAATCTGAAAAAATGATTTTAGATTCATTGCGCTGGTTAGGCTTGAATTGGTCAGAAGGTCCAGATGTGGGTGGTCCACATGCGCCTTACCGTCAGTCTGAACGTATGGGCATCTATAAACAATATGCTTTGGAACTGGTTGAAAAAGGCCACGCATTCTACTGCTTCGCAACTGCTGAAGAGCTCGATCAAATGCGTGCAGAACAGCAAGCCCGTGGTGAAACGCCTCGTTATGACGGCCGTGGTTTATTGTTGTCTCAGGATGAAGTTGAACGTCGTTTAGCTGCTGGCGAACCCCACGTCATCCGCATGAAAGTACCGACTGAAGGTAGCTGTAAGTTCGACGACATGCTGCGTGGTGAAGTGGAAATTCCTTGGGCACAAGTGGACATGCAAATTCTGCTGAAAACCGATGGCTTGCCAACTTACCACCTGGCAAACGTGGTCGATGACCATCTGATGCAAATCACCCACGTAATTCGTGGTGAAGAATGGATTCCATCAGCACCGAAACACCAGTTGCTTTACCAATACTTTGGCTGGGACATGCCTGTGCTTTGCCACATGCCTCTATTACGTAACCCGGACAAATCAAAACTGTCTAAGCGTAAGAACCCAACCTCTATCAATTACTACAAAGACATTGGTGTGTTACCGGAAGCCTTGTTGAACTATTTAGGCCGTATGGGCTGGTCAATGCCAGATGAACGTGAAAAATTCACTTTGGCTGAAATGATTGAGCATTTCGACATTAAACGTGTATCCCTGGGCGGTCCAATCTTTGATGTGGAAAAACTCAACTGGCTGAATGGCCAATGGATTAAAGCGCTCTCTCCTGCTGAATTGTTAAATACGCTTTTGGCATGGAAAGCAGATCGTCAAACTTTAGAAGATATTGCTGCTGCCATTCAGCCACGGATCAACTTGTTGTCTGAAGCAGTAAATTGGGCCGGTTTTTATTTCAATCAGTTCCCAAGCATCAGTAAAGAACAGTTTGAAAGCAAAAAACTGTCCGAAGAACAGGTTCGTCAAAGCTTGCAGTTTGCCATTTGGCGCCTGGAAAGTCTGTTCACCTGGAACAATGACACGGTAAGCCAAACCTTAATGGACCTAGCGAACCAGATGGAAGTGAAGCTGCGTGACTTCATGCCAACTTTCTTTATTGCCATTGCTGGTTCAACCAGTTCAACTCCAGTGATGCAGTCGATGGTGACGATTGGTCCTGACTTAACCTTCGCGCGTTTACGTCATGCACTGGAAATTGTCGGTGGTCCGAGCAAAAAAGAAGCAAAAGCTTGGGAAAAACTCAATGAAAGCTTAAAATTGCCGAAAAATGATGCAGTTGATCAAGCATAATTGATTTTATAGTTGACGTGTAAGCGCAATAGCCCTAATATTGCGCTCACACAAACTGGGGTCATAGCTCAGTTGGTAGAGCGCTACAATGGCATTGTAGAGGTCAGGAGTTCGATCCTCCTTGACTCCACCAAAGTTTGCTGTTTTACCTGTGTTGCCTCAATTGTCCCTATCGTCTAGAGGCCTAGGACATCGCCCTTTCACGGCGGTAACCGGGGTTCGAATCCCCGTAGGGACGCCATATTCAAGATCAGCATAATATATTTATGCTGATTTTATAAAAAACCCAAGCATTGCGACTTGGGTTTTTTATTGCCTCAATTTTTTCTCAACTTTTATTTGCGCTGTTTTTGCTTTCTGCGTCATTCTGATTAAAATAAGCGATAGATTAAAATTATGGAGTTGTAATGCAATACCGTTGCCCCAAATGCCAAAGTCCTAAAATTATGCCTGTCGCTCAAGCCGGTAGCCCTGCAGTACGACCTGTAGTTCCTAAAAGCCTTGTCTTTCTTATTCCAGCAGTATTTATTTTATTGCTGTTGGTTTTAATTAGCATTGCGATGTGGATTTTTGGCGATGGTGCAGGCTCTACCCTGCAAACTGCAACTGTGGTGGTCTTTATTATCTGTATCATTGCCGGCTTCCTGTTTTACCGCGACCTGCCTGATTTTAAAATTTCCATGCAAGGCTTTATGCAATCACAAAAGAAATGGAAATGTCGTGAATGCAATCACGAATGGGAAATCTAAAAGAGCTTTGATTTCACATCAGCTTCAGTGCTGATGTGAATCTTGCTGATGATGTGAGTGTGGATCGTGATCATCATGGCGATGACCGGATGAATGTACCCCACATTCATAATCTTCAATCTGTAACGTTATTTCCCGAATGCCATGTTGATGGCTCAACATCTCCAACGCTTGCTGATATAACAGATTATGATCTGCCTGAGGTGCATAAAGATGTACAGTCAGGTGAATATTCTTGGAAGTAATAGCCCAAACCTTGAGTTGATGGATGCTTTCCACATCCTGCAGGCTCAAAAGATCATTACGCAACTGCTCAATATCAATTTCTTCCGGCACCCCTTCCAGCAGAATATTGATACTCTGTTTCAGCAAAATCCAGGTTCTAGGCAAAACCCAAAAACCAATCAGCACTGCAATAAGGGTATCTACCCACATCCAGCCAGTAAAATAGATGATTGCAGCCCCAATAATCACCCCGATTGATCCTACCGCATCACTTAAAACTTCCAGATAAGCTCCTTTCACATTCAGGCTTTCTGTTGAGCTGGAAAATAAAATCTGCATAGAAATCAGGTTAATGATTAAGCCAATCACCGCAACTATCAGCATTCCCATACTTTGAATTTCAGGTGGATGGCTAAACCTCTGATATGCCTCGAACAGAATATACATCGCCACAATAAACAGCATCGAGGCATTAAACAGGGCCGCCAGAATTTCAAAGCGCTGATAACCAAAAGTTCGCTTATCATCTGCCGGCATTTTGCCAATTTTGATCGCCACCAAGGCAATCGCTAAAGCTGCAGCATCGGTAAACATATGCGCTGCATCAGAAAGCAATGCAAGACTTTGCGTCATAAAACCTGCAATGACTTCAATAATAAGAAAAACGCAGGTGAGCGCTAAAGCAAAGGTCAGCTTTTTGGCATTCCCTTCGGTTACCACCGCATGACTATGATCATGTCCATGATGTTCAGACATATCTCCCCTCTACTACTCTATTTTTTTGATTTTCGGTGTAATAATTCAGCATAACAATACAGTTATAGCCAATAACATGACACTATTGTTGCAATTCAATGATTAAGAACATTAGCCTTAAATAGGCTCATTGCTTTTCTATCGTGTATTCTCTAAGATTAAAAAGACACAAAAACAATAATTTATTAACAATTAATACAGAGTGATTATCAAATGAAAAATCAAATTACAAATAAAGAATACCTAATTTAAAAAAAGGATATACATTAAAAATATTGGATAAATAGCATTTAATCCGGAGGTAATGAATATGATCTTACAGAAAATAAAACAGATTATTTATACTTGGTTACCTCGACTGGGTGCTCAAATGCAAGCCAGCTATAACCCTATTTCCGAGGTGCAGTCACACTATGTACAAGCCCAATATTATGAGAAGTTAGCGCTCGAACATAGTCAAATATTCGAACAACTGCATGCGAATCACCTTACATCAGAAAACGACCCTGTCACTCAAGATAAACGCAATGCAATGTGGAACTTCCTAAGCGCTGCATTAAAAGGACATCGCGATTCTCAGTATAAACTTGGCCTATGCTATTTGAATGGTGACTTAGGTTTAGATAAAAATTACACTCATGCGCAGGAATGGCTAGAAAAAGCAGCCAAGCAAGGTCATCCGGAAGCAAAAAAGACTTTACTGTACAGTTATTCTCAAATTGCCTTTTAAATAAAAAAAACCAGCCCGCAGGCTGGTTTGTTTTACATCCAAATTAGGGATTAACTACCGATTTTGCGATATTTTTGACGCTTCGCTACAAGGTCATCACCATCACGTTTACGGCGGTATTCTTCAAACTCAGCATAGTTACCGGTGAAGAATTCAGGGGTTTCACCTTCGAATGACAAGATGTGCGTTGCAATACGGTCTAGGAACCAACGGTCATGCGAGATCACCATCACAGTACCCGGGAATACCAGAATGGCATCCTCAAGTGCACGCAAGGTTTCGATATCCAAGTCGTTCGATGGTTCATCGAGTAGGATAACGTTAGCACCCATTTGCAGGATTTTTGCAAGTTGTAAACGGTTACGCTCACCACCTGACAATTGACCTACGCGTTTTTGCTGATCTTGGCCTTTGAAGTTAAAGCGACCAATATACGCACGAGATGCGATTTCGTAATCACCAATCTTCAAAATATCTAGACCGCCAGACACTTCTTCCCAAACGGTTTTGTTGTTGTCTAGCGTGTCACGGATCTGACCGACATAAGCCACTTTAACCGATTCACCCAGTGTTACTGTACCGGTATCTGGTTGCTGTTCGCCAGTCATCATACGGAATAGCGTGGTTTTACCAGCACCGTTCTCACCCACAATACCCACAATTGCAGCAGGTGGTACTGTGAAGCTTAAATCTTTATACAGGGTACGGTCACCAAACGATTTGCTGATGCCTTCCACTTCCACAACCTTGTTGCCCAGACGTGGACCAGGCGGAATGTAGATTTCAGAGGTTTCGTTACGCTGTTGGAATTCGCGTGAGTTAAGCTCTTCAAAACGCTCCATACGCGCTTTGTTTTTCTTTTGCTGACCTTTGGCATTTGAACGAACCCATTCAAGTTCTTTTTTCAATGCTTTAGCAAAAGATTCTTCTTGCTTGTTCTCTTGCTCTAAACGGGCATTTTTCTGCTCAAGCCAAGAAGAGTAGTTACCTTGATACGGAATACCCATACCACGGTCAAGCTCAAGAATCCATTCCGCAACGTTATCCAGGAAGTAACGGTCATGGGTAATCGCTACGATGGTACCCGGGAAGTCTTTCAAGAAACGTTCCAACCAAGATACAGATGAAGCATCCAAATGGTTCGTCGGTTCATCGAGAAGCAACATGTCTGGTTTAGACAGCAGTAAACGGCAAAGTGCTACACGACGGCGTTCACCACCTGAAAGCTTAGATACATCTGCATCCCAAGCTGGCAGGTTTAATGCAGCAGCCGCCTGATCCATCTGGTTAGTCAGATTATGCGCATCCCAAGAATGGATGATTGCTTCCAGCTTCTCTTGTTCTTTTGCAAGTGCATCGAAATCAGCATCTTCAGCTGCATATTCAGCAAAGACTTCGTCCAGACGCGCCAAAGCATCAAGCGGTTCACGCAAACCATCTTCAACGTTACCACGAACGTCTTTGGTATCATCTAAAGGTGGTTCTTGCTCAAGGTAGCCGATTTTAATACCCGGTTGCGCACGCGCTTCACCTGAGAAATCTTTATCTACGCCAGCCATAATACGAAGCAAGGTAGATTTACCTGCACCGTTTAAACCAAGCACACCAATTTTTGCGCCTGGAAAGAATGATAAAGAGATGTCTTTTAAGATTTCGCGTTTAGGCGGTACTATCTTAGACACACGGTTCATCGTGTAAATATATTGGGCCACGTAGGACTCCTCTATAGAAAAAGCAACATTCGCACTCTAACCAAAGCAGTATGCGAACAAATATTTGGCGGGCATTATACGATGAAAGCGGCAAAAAAATAAGGCATAGCTTTCATCTTCAATAGATTGTTACAACTCAGTCGCCGTTTGTTTTTTAAACGCGATCTTGCGGACTTAATGTTGAGCAAGTTTTGCTTAAAAACTTTTAACCTTATAAATAAATAAGATATTTTATTCTATAAATATGCCATTTTATTCATATTCATAAATGCTATATTGATTAAAACTAACTCACGCAGATGACGTAAACATGACTTATAAAGATGAAACACTGGCTATTCATGCCGGATATAGCCCAGAACCGACAACAAAAGCAGTGGCTGTGCCGATTTACCAAACCACATCTTATGCCTTTGACAATACTCAACATGGGGCTGATTTATTCGATTTAAAGGTTCAGGGCAATATCTATACCCGGATTATGAACCCGACTACCGCAGTTCTCGAGCAACGTCTGGCAGCCCTGGAAGGCGGGATTGGGGCTTTGGCTTTGGCATCCGGCATGTCAGCGATTACCTATGCCATTCAGACCATTGCTGAAGCCGGTGACAATATTGCTTCGGTTTCTACACTCTATGGCGGGACTTATAATTTATTTGCACATACTTTGCCAAAACAAGGCATTGAAGTGCGATTTTTTGATTATCAAAAACCTGAAAGCTTGCATGAGCTGATTGATGACAAAACCAAACTGGTGTTTGTGGAATCAATTGGTAATCCACTGGGTAATATTATTGACCTCGAAGCCATTTCTAAAATTGCGCATGAATATGGCGTCCCGGTAATTGTCGATAACACCGTTGCCACGCCTGTTCTGCTTAAACCCTTTGAATATGGTGCAGACATTGTTGTGCATTCATTGACCAAATATATCGGTGGTCACGGTAATTCTATTGGTGGCGCTATTGTCGATAGCGGTAAATTCCCTTGGGGCAAATATCCTGAACGTTTTAAAGTCTTGAATACGCCCGATCCGAGTTATCATGGGGTCAATTATGTCGAAGCTTTGGGTGAAGCAGCCTATATCGCCCGTGCCCGTGTGGTGCCATTACGCAACACCGGTGCTGCCATTAGTCCACTCAGTGTATTCCTGATCTTGCAGGGTTTGGAAACTTTAAGTCTGCGCATGGAACGCCATACCGAAAATGCACAAAAGGTGGCGGAATATTTACAGCAGCATCCGAAAGTGAAATGGGTCAATTATGCTGGCCTAAAAGATCATCCACAGCATGCTTTGGCACAAAAATATGTGAAAGGTAGACCTTCTGCCATCCTGTCTTTTGGTGTGCAAGATGGTCGAGAAGGCGGCACCCGTTTTATTGATGCCCTGCAACTCTTTACCCGTCTGGTGAATATTGGCGATGCCAAAAGCCTGGCCTGTCATCCAGCCACCACCACCCATCGTCAGCTCAATGAAGAAGAGCTGAAGTCTGCAGGGGTCAGTATTGATATGGTTCGCCTATCGGTTGGAATTGAACATATTGATGATTTGATTGCAGATTTAGAGCAGTCGCTGGCTCAAGTTTAATACTTTTCTGTTCGCCGATATTACCTTCTTCCTGATCGGGAGAAGGTTTTTTATTGTTTGATATATTTCTTACTCTAGCTCTTTGCTTTATTTGAAATTCATGGTAAAAATTAAATTATAGTTCGAACAATAATAGAGCAATTGCTCTAATTATATTTTCAAATTCAATAACTTATTTGTAGATTTTTTTATTACATTCGCTATTATAGTCGACTCGAGAATAGCTCAAATTTCCTAAACTTTGAGCGCTAGAATCAACTAAAAAAATAATCTAAATTTTTATTCTATTGAAACCAGGAAAATATTGTGAATTCAAGATTAGAGAAACTCTTTCAGAATCGAGTCAACGGCAAAGTTGTTTTAATCACAGGTGCATCAAGTGGTATTGGTTTAACCGCTGCACATAAACTTGCCGAAGCCGGTGCACATGTTCTGTTGGTGGCTCGTACCAAAGAAACATTAGATCAAGTCAAACAAGAAATAGAAGCCAAAGGAGGCAAAGCCTCTGTTTTCCCATGTGATTTAAATAACATGGAGTCTATTGATGAAGTATCAAAACAAGTTTTAGCGTCTGTAGATCATATTGATATCCTGATCAATAATGCAGGACGTTCGATTCGCCGTGCGGTTCATGAATCAACCGACCGCTTCCATGACTTTGAACGCACCATGCAGCTAAATTACTTCGGTGCTATTCGTTTAGTCATGAATATCCTGCCGCAAATGATGATTCGCCGTGATGGTCATATCATCAATATTAGCTCGATTGGTGTTTTGGCCAATGCCACACGCTTCTCGGCTTATGTAGCTTCTAAAGCAGCGCTGGATGCTTTCAGTCGCTGTCTATCCGCCGAAGTGCATTCGCATAAAATTGCCATTACCTCAATTTATATGCCGTTGGTTCGCACACCAATGATTGCACCAACCAAAATCTATAAATATGTGCCTACCCTATCTCCTGAACAGGCAGCCGATTTGATTGCCTATGCGATTGTAAAACGTCCGAAAAAAGTAGCCACAAATTTAGGTCGGTTGGCGTCTATTACCTACTCGATTGCACCAGATATCAACAATAAATTGATGTCGATTGGTTATAACCTGTTCCCAAGCTCTTCCGCTTCAGTAGGTCAGCCACAGAAACTGAACTGGGTACAAAAAGCGTATGCACGTTTGTTCCCGGGTGAACATTGGTAAGATTGTGCGGTATGAAAGCCAGTCATTAGACTGGCTTTTTTATGTTATAAACAGCCATCTCTTTTTTATTTTTAGATTTTTATGCGGATTGCTGCCCTCATTTTCCAATATGGCTGTTTTGCCTTTGCTCTTTTTCTAGGTTACCAGATTTCGACTTCATGGCATCTGCCAGAATATAAATTAATGGATATCGTTAGTGATGTTGGTAGTATTTTAATTTGTATCGATCTGGCGATGTTTCTGCATTTCAACAAATCGATTGCAGCGTTGAAAATGAAAGATCCTTCTCAACAGCCATCTGTACAAGTTTCTACATTAGAAAAAGTGACACGTCGGTTAGGTCATTTGGGCATTATGCTGATTTTATGTGGCTGGATTGTGCCTAAACTTTAAATAAAAAAACCTCCCGATGGGGAGGCTTGTTTTAAGAAAGATCTTCCAAGCCGCATGTCTTTAAATATTCATATGTACTATCGTATTTTGATTTCGGACGTGTCCAATCACACTCATCTACTTTCGGAATATAAATCACCATACCTTGCCGAGCTCGAGTCAATAATACGCGATAGGCATTTAGCAAATATTGTTGTTTTTCTTTCTGCCTGATCTGTTGCCAACAGGTCCCTTTAAATGCCTGATACTGCCATCCATTGTCATAATAAAAATTAATGTCCCAAGCTAAACAGCTAAAGTCAATTTCCAAGCCCTGTATATCAAACTCGGTTGCGATTTCCTCTAAATAATATGAAGATCGCACATCCCTAGGAGAGTTTAAAAACCAATCTGGCGGAGAAATTTTATTTTTTACATCAATTCCTTCTGCTCTTAAGCGCCGTGCACCAGAGCTTGCAATGATTCCATAACGCTCAGACCCTTTTGCTTTGGTCTTCAGCCATTTTTTAGCTTGTTTTAAATCACGTGTGAGATAAATCGGATAATCATTCTTTATATTTTGATAAAGTTCAGCCGCCAACTCTGGCTCATCATCTAAAAGATGGTGAATCAATTGCGATACACGTTCACTGCGAAATGATCTTACCGATACAGCCAAATGCAGCGAACTTTCACAGATACCCTGCTGTTTTAGCCATTCTCTCTGTTCAGTTGCAGCTAAATAAACTGGCTCATCCAGGATCTTATCTGAATAATAAATTTTCCAATCTGGATAATTTTGCTTTAAGGCTTCAATCCATTCTGTGACACCGGCTTCACCCGTATTGATTTCTTGTCCACCGCCAATTAGACACACAATTACACACCAATCTTGATGCCGATCCATCACCCGAATCAGGAACTCGGGTTCAGACATATCAAAGTCATCAATACCCTTTTTTTGTTTCATAAAATTAGAAACTTGAGCTTTTTGCCAAGCTCTTTGTGCTTCATCAAATACAACTACTTTTTCAAATGGAATTTCTTGGGACTGTAGATAGTAATCCCGAAAATGGTGAATATTTTGAATAAAGGTTTTCGCATCACGCTCAGCATTTGTTTTCTTCGCAACTTCACCTTTGCTTTTCGCAATTTCAACCGTATTTCGAGCTAAGGCTTGCTGTAAAACATCAACTAGAGGGCCATTTCCAGACAAAAAGACTGAATGTTCCGACTCATCTGCTTTTAATCTTTGATTAGCAATATTTAAGCCCGCCAACGTTTTTCCAGCCCCAGGAACGCCTGTGAGAAAACAGAGAGCTTTTTGATGAGTTCGTTTACTTGTTTCAATAATGGACTCAATCTGGCTTGAGCTTAACTCTAGATTAATCGCACCCGCATCGCTGCGAGAAATTTCTTCCACTTGATGACCCTGATAAAGAGCTTGGGCTGCTTCAATAATTGTAGGAGTAGGTTTATAAACTGAATTTAACCAGCGCATTGCATCAATACGCTCTATACCTGCATTTTGCTGAATAATCTGTTCTATTGTTTCTTTTAAATTCAATTCATTGCAACAGAGCACATCCTCAAGCTGAGTCAGCTTAGACCAATCAATATCTTTCTCGTCTGCTTGTGTTGCCACCAACACGGGAATAACTTTTTGCCGATCGCTTCCTGCATGAAAATTAATTAAATCTAAACAGTAATCAATGGCTTGTGTCTTTGCAGAAGCTGAATACTGTTTTTCCCCTACTTTAAATTCAATGACAAAAATTAAATTATTAAAAATTAAAATATTATCAACTCGTTTTCCCATACGAGGAATTGCAAATTCAAAAAATAAATGTCCTTCTTTAATTTCTGAGAAGTTATGTTTTAAAATTTGAATTTGTTTGAGCCATGCATTTTTTTGCTGGTCTTCCAAAGCAAATTGATGTGCTTGCGCTAAATGACCCAGAATCCCTTCAGATGAATCAGAAATAAAATTTTGAATGGTATTATGGTAATAGCAACGCACTATTTTTACTCTAAGTTTTATATTTAATATTTTGAAATATAAAATAAAAAACCTCCCAATGGGGAGGTTTTTTATTATGAATCAAAGATTATTTCGAACCTTTAATCCCGGCTTGAAGTAATAATGCACCCAAACCACCAATTTTATTTTCTTGTGGTTTAGCCGCTTGAGGTTTCTTGCCTTGTGGGCGGTCGCCTTGCGGACGTGCATGCTGTGGACGTTTAGCTTGAGGCTTACGTTCACCGCATTGTTCATTTTGAGCATGGTCGCGGCGTGGCTGACGTGGCGCTTTAGCCGGAGCTTCTGAACCTTCAGGACGCATCGACAGGTTCACACGGTTACGTTCAGCATCGACAGTCAACACACGGACTTGAACGATTTGACCCGGTTTCACCACTTTATGCGGATCAGAGACAAACTCATTCGCAAGTTCAGAAATATGCACCAAACCATCTTGGTGTACGCCTACATCCACGAATGCACCGAAGTTAGTCACGTTAGTGATCACACCTTCTAACTGCATACCTTCAGTCAATTGTGACACTTCAGTAATGTCTTCACGGAATTTAGCGGTACGGAATTCTGGACGTGGGTCACGGCCCGGTTTTTCAAGTTCAGCCAATACGTCTTGGATGGTTGGCAAACCAAATTGCTCATCAGCAAATTCTTCTGCATTCACCTGGCGAATGATTTCAGAATTACCAATGATGTCTTTTACCGTAGTGGCTTTTGCTGCAACAATTTTTTCTACCAAGCCATAAGACTCAGGGTGAACCGCAGATGAATCAAGTGGTTCAGAACCATTTTGAATACGCAAGAAACCTGCTGCTTGTTCAAAGGTACGCTCGCCTAAACGTGGTACATTTTTGAGTGCCTGACGGTTATCAAAACGACCGTTTTCCTTACGGAAGTCGACAATTTGCTGTGCAATCGATTTATTCAGACCCGCGATATAACCCAAAATCGCTGAAGATGCGGTATTCACATCTACACCCACCGAGTTCACACAGTCTTCAACCACTGCTTCTAGTGTTTTCGCCAAGCCAGCCTGGTTCACGTCGTGTTGGTATTGACCCACACCAATCGATTTTGGATCAATCTTCACAAGTTCAGCCAATGGATCTTGTAAACGGCGTGCAATAGACACAGCGCCACGAATTGAAACGTCTAATTCAGGAAGTTCTTGTGAAGCCAACTCAGATGCTGAATACACCGATGCACCTGCTTCACTGACTGAAACGCGAGTCAAATTCAAATCAGCATTTTGAGCCATCATTTCAGCAACAACAGCTTCAGTTTCACGGCTTGCAGTACCATTACCAATCGCGATCAAATCGACATTGAATTCACGGCAAAGACGAGCCAGTTCTGCAATTGAACCTTCTTTATCTTCTTTTGGCGCAAACGGATAAATGGTGCTATGCGCAACCACATCGCCTGACTGGTTCACTATAGCCAGTTTCACGCCGGTACGGATACCAGGGTCTACACCTAAGGTACAACGTGCACCCGCAGGAGCAGAAAGCAATAAGTGACGCAGGTTTTCAGCAAAGACTTCCATCGCCTCGCTTTCAGCAGCCAAGCGTTTTTCGGTCAATAATGAATGTTCAATTTGTGGACGGACTTTACCCAGCCAGAACAATTTTGCAGTTTGCTTCAAGTAGTCTTGACGTGCTTGCGGTTGCACTGTGTCCAGATTGTATTCAGTTTCAATACGGCTCAGTAGTGCGTCATCTTCGCCATCCACCTTTAAGCCCAATACGTTTTCCTGACGGCCACGAAGCATGGCCAGCAAGCGATGTGAAGGTACTTTATTCAGGTTTTCAGAAAAATCGAAGTAATCACGGAATTTTTTACCGACTTCTTTTTTCTCTTCACTTGCCACTAAACTTTTTAGAACAGCAGTTTTGGCAAAGTTTGCTTTAAGTTCAGTCGTTAAAGCAATATTTTGCGCCCAGTCATCAATCAGAATGTGCTGGATCGCATCCAGTTGGCTTTCCACGTCTGGATAATCTTCATGGCTAAAGCCAGCCAATGCTTCAGTAGGCTCGACCTGCTCGCTAAAGATTTTCTCAGCAATAGGACCCAAGCCCGCTTCTTTGGCTTTAAAAGATTTGCTGGTACGTTTTGGACGGTACGGCGCATAAAGTTCTTCTAAAGCATTCTTGGTTTCAGCAGCATTAACACGTGCCAACAAATCATCTGACAATTTATTTTGTTCTTTCAGAGATTCGATTACTTTTTCACGACGTTCAAATAAGTCACGTAGATACGATAAACGGGTGTCGAGTTGGCGTAACTGGGTATCGTCCAAGCCTTGAGTTACTTCTTTACGGTAACGTGCGATAAATGGAACGCTGGCACCTTCATCAATCAGCTTGATGGCAGCTTCTACTTGATTTGGACGTACGGCAATTTCTTTTGCTAACTGCTGAACTAAGTCAGTCATCGTGTTTGATCCCACAAGGATAAGTACTAAATGGCATGATTATAAAGACCAAGCCCATAAAATCCACAATTGTTTTGATTAAATTTATAAGTGGTCAGTATTGCCAATTCATGTTTTTTTTATAATTTGCCACAAAATTAAGTGATAAGTAGATTTTAACCCTCCATATTCAACATTATAAGCCATAATTTAGATGTATATATTTGGTATCTATGTCTTGATTTTATCTGCAATATTTGTTGCTTTAGAGCATAGTAAACAGATACAAATGAATCGTATACTCAAGACCATCCGAACTTTTGTTTACGATGACAATAAAGAACAAGGAGCACATCATGAGTTTAGTGGTACCTGCTGAAAAAACAGATCCAGTACAAACCGAAACTGATCGCGTCGAACGCATTCTCGTTGTAGATGATGATGTGCGTTTACGGACGTTATTACAGCGTTTTCTAGAAGATAAAGGCTTCGTGGTCAAAACTGCTCACGATGCAACGCAAATGGATCGTTTATTGCAGCGCGAACTTTTCTCCCTGATCGTGCTCGATTTTATGCTTCCTGTGGAAGATGGTTTAAGTATTTGTCGCCGTTTACGCCAATCCAATATCGATACGCCGATTATCATGCTGACTGCCCGTGGCAGCGATTCTGACCGCATTGCAGGTCTGGAAGCGGGTGCCGATGATTACCTGCCTAAACCATTTAACCCGAATGAGCTGCTCGCACGTATCCGTGCCGTATTACGTCGTCAGGTCCGTGAAGTTCCGGGTGCACCAAGCCAGCAAATGGAAGTGGTGAGCTTCGGTCCATGGTCACTGGATTTGTCTACCCGTACCCTCACCCGTGAAGGCCAGGTGGTCACGCTGACCACGGGTGAATTCGCGGTACTAAAAGCCCTAGTCCAACACCCTCGTGAACCTTTAACCCGTGACAAGTTGATGAACCTGGCACGTGGCCGTGAATGGGGTGCGATGGAGCGTTCGATTGATGTTCAGGTGTCTCGCTTACGTCGTCTGGTGGAAGAAAACCCTGCCCGTGCGCGTTATATCCAAACGGTGTGGGGCGTGGGTTATGTGTTTGTTCCAGATGGCGCTGAGTAATTAAAAAACGGATTTTGGATTACTAAAGTAAGAAAATTCCGTGACAAACCATTCGCAACTGTTCGAGGCTGGAGATATCAAATCAATAAAGTTTCTGTGATGATTTTGATGATTGAAATGATTTGACGAGTTTTACGAATGGAAATGGTTTTGCCTACTTTTGCCGAATGAGAAATACATTTCGCAAGGTAGGTCGAACCGAAGGTTAATACTTGTATTATGACGATAACCATAATGACTCCGTCATGACTAGACTCCTCATCCAATACTTCGGTACATAGAGTGAAATTAGAACCCATCGACCCACAAAAATTTACTGATTACGAAGCTTATTCGGAAAAGAAGCGAACCCGCTCGGAACGCTTTCTCGATAAGATCAAGCCGCGTTCTGCTGCAATGCGTACCACTGTGCTCGTGTTATTTGTTGTATTTTTCAGTTTATTTATGTCGTTATGGTTCTTTTGGCGTACCCTTTACCTTCCGGAAATCCAGCAGCATGCGCGCTATTTAGGAGTAGAGCTGGAAATTCTGAATAATCCCGACTTACGCATTTTTCATAACAATGCTGAAGTGGATGCCGATTTATGGTTAAAAAATCGGGTCGGAATTGAATACATTACCAATCCTGCAGAATATCCCCGGGTAAAAGACAAGGTGATTGCCGAGTTTTTTACCAATCAAATAGAAAAAAAGCTGGCCAAAGAACTGAAAGTTGAAAATGTAACCGTCTATTTCCAGTTTAAACCCAGTCCGCGCATTTGGATTCAGACTCCGGAAATGAACGGACATTGGGTGCGTGAACCTCTAAAAACCTATGCCAACTATAGTCCGGAACTGATCTATGGCTGGTTAATTGGTGTGCCACTGATTGCTGCTGCCATCATTTTAACGCTGGTGCGCCAGTTAAACCGCCCGCTTCGCCGTTTACAAGATGCCGCGAACAGTTACAGTAAGACCGGCTCTGCGCCCTATCTGGAAACCAATCATGGCCCGCAAGAGATTCGTGAAGTCAATCAGGCTTTCAATCAGATGATTTATACCCTAGATCAGACTGAACGCGACCGGCGTATCATGTTGGCGGGGATTTCTCATGACTTACGTACACCTCTGACCCGCATCCGCTTAAGTGCAGAAATGATGCCTGATGATGACTTCCTGAAAGAAGGTTTCATTTATGATGTCGAAGATATGGATGCGATTCTGAATCAGTTTATTTCTTATATGCGCGATGGTTCAGATGAGGAACTGCAAGACACTGACATCAATATGCTGTTACAGGAACTGATCATTCAGTTCAAACCATTAGACATCCGTTTTACAGCTCAGGATATTCCGGTCATTCAGGCGCGTAGCCAGTCTTTAAAACGCTTGATTGGTAATCTGATTAATAACGCAAAACGCTATGGTGCAGAACCAATCGAGTTATCTGCCAAAGTAGAAAACCATCATCTGCTGATTAGTGTTGCTGACCATGGTGAAGGTATCCCTGAAGATCAGATTGAAGATTTAATGCAACCTTTCGTGCGTGGCAATGAAGCCCGTACCATCCAAGGAAGTGGTTTGGGTTTGGCTATTGTGAAACGTATTGTTGACCTTCATCAAGGTCATCTCACCATCCATAATCGCCCAGAAGGTGGATTAGAAGCGCTTATTTCTTTACCTCTACCTCAAGATGAAGTTGAGGAAAATATAACCCACAGTGCTTTAGGAAAAATTAAGCAGACGATCAGTGGGCACTTTTGAGTCTTGATTATTTATTAAACAAACAGTTTTGTTTAACTCTTGACCCTCTGATTTTTACGCGATTAAAATCAATCAATTAAAAACCATAAAAAAACGTTATACCCACATTTTTTCAAAAAATTAGACCTTAGCCTAACAGGCATGCACAATTTGTTTTTGGGACGGTACAATCCGTCTAGTTTTGAACAAGAATTGAGCGTAAACCATGTCTTTAGATCGTATTCGTTTAGCGTCACTTCATGACAAAGTCATGAGCGCAGAACAAGCTGCTACTTTTATCCAAGATGGCATGACTGTAGGTATGAGTGGATTTACTCGTGCAGGTGAAGCAAAAGCTGTCCCTTTAGCATTGGTAAAACAAGCTCAAAGTAATCCTTTAAAAATTACTTTAATTACCGGTGCAAGTCTTGGTAATGACCTAGATAAACAATTAACTGAAGCTGGTGTACTTGCTCGCCGTTTACCTTTCCAGGTAGATAACACTTTACGTAAAGCCATTAACAAAGGCGAAGTGATGTTCATCGATCAGCATTTGTCTGAAACTGTTGAACAAATGCGTAACCAGCAATTGAAAAAACCAGATGTTGCAATTATTGAAGCTGTAGCCATTACTGAAGATGGTGGCATCATTCCAACCACTTCTGTAGGTAACTCTGCAAGTTTTGCCATTTTTGCTGAAAAAGTGATTGTAGAAATCAACACCAACTTAAGCCCGGCTTTTGAAGGTTTACATGACATCTACATTCCAACTTATCGTCCAACACGTCAAGCGATTCCTTTGACCAAGGTGGATGAGCGTATTGGTACGCATGCCATCAATATCGATCCGGCAAAAATCGTAGGCATCGTCATTAACAGCGAATACCACGATTCTCCGTCTACTGTGACGGCTCCGGATGATGAAACTCAAGGCATTGCGAACCACTTAATCGCTTTCTTTGAAAAAGAAGTAGCTGAAGAACGTCTTCCTAAAAACTTAGGTCCACTTCAGGCAGGTATTGGTTCAATTGCCAACGCCGTATTGACGGGTCTGAAAGATTCAAACTTCGAAGACTTGATCATGTACTCTGAAGTACTTCAAGACTGTACGTTTGAATTGATCGATGCCGGCAAAATGAAATTTGCTTCAGGTTCATCTATTACGCTTTCTGCGAAATATGGCGAAAAAGTATTTAATAACCTTGAAGCATACAAAGACAAACTTGTGCTTCGTCCACAAGAGATTTCGAATCACCCTGAATTGGTTCGCCGTCTAGGTATTATCGGCATCAACACTGCATTAGAGTTCGATATTTACGGTAACGTAAACTCAACTCACGTATGTGGTACCAAAATGATGAACGGTATTGGTGGTTCTGGTGACTTCGCACGTAATGCCCACTTGGCAATTTTCGTGACTAAATCGATTGCAAAAGGTGGCGACATTTCTTCTGTTGTTCCGTTCGCATCTCACGTAGACCATGCTGAACACGACGTAGACATCCTGGTGACTGAACAGGGTCTTGCTGACTTACGTGGTCTTGCTCCACGTGAACGTGCTCGTGCCATCATCGACAACTGTGCTCACCCTATGTATCGTGATGCCCTAAACGATTACTTTGATCGTGCATGTGCTAAAGGCGGTCAAACTCCACACATCTTGCGTGAAGCATTGTCTTGGCACAGCAATTTTGAAGAACAAGGTCATATGCTTGCGGCTCAGGCTGAAGCTAAAAGTGCTTGATTAGTAATCTAAAAAACGCCCCTTGGGGCGTTTTTTTTGACTCTATGGTTAATCAAATTTGATCTGATCAGCGATTGCATTGCCCATGTCCATGAGCCCATTAATGGTTAAGGAAAATTCCAGAATTCCTATCCTCACCACACCACGCTTGATCTGCAAAACAGTAGCTCCTCTTTCATTAATATAAAACATACTGTTGAATTGATTCAAATCTTCACTGATTTCACGATCAACCCATTGATTCAAGATTTCAATTGTTCTATTTCCATATGAATGATGCGCATCCGTCGCCGTTTGTATTGAGTTATCTTGACCTAAAATCCAGGCCAAGGCCTCATCATCTAAACTTTGCAGACTAGCTGAAGAATAGAAGCGAGCCATGACCGATGTCGTCATACTCATAACTAAAATTATGAATATGAAAAAACCGATTTTTTTCATAGCATTACCTTCTACATTGCACATGAAACTATGTAATTTTTTAAAATAGCACCATTAAATATTACAATTTCAACCACTTATCTTTAAATTTCATTAAAATAATCACAAATTATTTATATATTGATTAATAAATCACACAAATAATCTTTTTTTTAAAATCTTGAATTTACTGGCGAAGATCATTTGCTCTAATTGTAATTCTATAGATATTAACCGAGACCATATGATTGATAGACCATCAAGGAATTTAAATCCCGCTTCTTTGCACCCTAACTTGAGACAAGTAAAATTCTAGAAACACTACATGCATCCAGATCATGGGTTAAATCGGTTTGATTCACTTTTTATATGAATAAAAACATATAGATGCTACTAAATGAGCAAGATCAAAACTTAAAGTTGTTTAGCGTATTCTTTGAGATATCCAATTCCGATCTGCTCAGCTGGAGGTCATCCCAATATTTATAAACGCTGCTCAACAGCCTGACGATTTTGTGTTTTAATTTTTTCCATTTCTGCATTTAACTGTAAAATCTGCTTATATAGCTCATTGAATTGCTTGATTGGCTGATCCTGATAAAACATAAAGGTCTTGTTCTTTTTCTGCCATTTATTGTTTCTAAGAATCTGAAATAAAGCGTCCGCCTTATTTAATATCTGTAGCTCCAAGGCAAATAGCGCATGAGTCTGATCGCTATCGCGGCTTTCCCTAAGGCTGTCGATTAATTGATGTCGAAGATGCGATTTAATGGATAACTGTTTCGCCCGGGCTAAGGCATTCTCTTCCCGTTGTGTGGTTTGTTGCTGATAGCGGTTTGCCAGTAGATGCGCTTGCTGTAACATCTGCTCGGTTTCTACATATTTTTGCTTGCGATCTTTATCCAAGCGGTCAATATTTAGAAACTGATCCCAGTGAATCTCTTTCAGTTCACGTAAATACTGATTCCTTGCTTCAGCATTTTGAATCATTTCACTCAGTACGAAATCTGCCATCACTTTATAATCGCCCTGCAAACGATTATCCGAGACATTAACCTCGATCGGTTTAGACCAGTCTTGGGCCTGCTGATAAATCAGTTCAGCTTTTTCATACAATACGGCTTGGTACTCATGTACCTGACCAAGCTCTTGTTGCTGGACGGAATACTGGTAAAACAACCAGCCAAATACAGTACATGTTGCCAATCCTAAGATGAGAAAAATCCTCGGCATATGAGCACTCCGCTAGACGGTCTTTTCAATATCATAACTCGTTTTGATTTCAATCGTTTGTTTCTCAAACAAAAGCTACATAAAGCACTCCCCCTCTCTCGGTTTTTATTCAGCATTGATGCTTTAAATTTTGATCCGAATCCCCATCAATATAGGCAAGAAAAGATAAGAGAACTCTCATGCGCGTAGATATTTGGTCAGATGTGGTTTGCCCATTTTGCTATATTGGTAAAAAACGTCTGGAAGCTGCTGCTACACAAGCCGGTATAGAACTTGAAGTCCATTGGCATAGTTATGAACTTGACCCAGAGGCTCCTGTTCGCCAAGAAGTATCCAACTCTGAACGTCTCGCGCAAAAATACGGACGTAGTGTGGCTGAAGTTGAAGAAATGCAGCGTAATATTGCCGCAATGGCAGCAGAAGAAGGCATTCAGTTCAACTGGGAAAATGCCAACTCAGGTAACACCTTTAATGCGCACCGTATTATTCATTTGGCACAAAGCAAAGGTTTGGGTTCTGAAGCGAAAGAAGCTTTTTTCTATAGTTATATGACCCAAGGTTTAGCCATTGGTGAACGTGAAACGCTGGAAGATGTCGCAGCACGCATCGGCTTAAATCCGGTTGAAGTAGATGATGTGCTTAATTCGGAAGAATTTGCAGATTTTGTCAAATTTGATGAAGAAGTGGCACGTGATCAGTTGAAAGTGACTGGCGTACCTTTCTTTGTTTTTGATCAACGTATCGCACTTGCGGGTGCACAGCCACGTGAAGTGTTTTTACAGGTGATGGAAAAAGCACTGGAAGCACCTCAACAAGACAACATTGCTGCTGAAGATTCCGCAATCTGTAAAGAAGATAACTGCGATCTTCCGGAAAATAAGCCAAACTCTTAAGCACAGTACTCTACAGTACTCTTAAGTCAAGAAAGGCAATAAAAATCCCCAGATGTTGGGGATTTTTTTATCTTAAAATTTATTTCTCTATGTAATTTAGTCAACCAAGAAGCTAATTTTTAAATTCACCCGATATTCTGTAATTTTGTTGTCCTTAATCACCACTTTTTGTTCGTTAATCCATGCACCCTGTACATTTTTAACGGTTTCGGTGACTTTTTCTATTCCAGTTTGAATAGCATCCTCAAAACTTTTATTACTGCTTGAATTAACCTCAACTACTTTTGCGATAGCCATTGTTTTCACCTCAGGGTTTATTATTTTGAGTTCCGATCATAGGATATTTTCTAAACAAAAAAGTGAGTTTTAACATTACAGCGCAAAAACTTACAGCTGGGTCACAATACCCATATTTGCTTTGAAGTCCTTACAAAATACAACTTATCTATACAAGGCTAGGACACAATTAAATGTGCAATTCGCTAGGCTAATATACGGAATATATGAGTTCCTAATCATGAAATTTATAGAGGTAAATATGAATACTGAAACACAAGATCCTATGGTGGATACTCGCCCTGAACAAAGTACATCTACAAAATCTCCTTTATCACCTACCCTAAAAGGAGTCCTGATTGGCGCAGTGGCTGGTAGTGTATTACCCGTTTTTGGTACGTTTAGTGGTGCCCTTATTGGAGGTGTCGCTGGAAAAGTTTACGAAAAAAAATACCAGAATAAATACCATGCAGGATAATTTTTATATATTTTCAAAGCAGTTAAGACAGATTGCTAACTGGCAGTCTGTCTTAGAGCAAAAACTCTAAATATATGATTTATATAATATTTTAAACTCACCGTTCATCTTTTTTTGCCTCCCAAAGCTTACTTTAATTGATCACTTCTTGATATCATTCACATGAAATTTATTTTTTATTTCTCTCCTTGTCTGGTTGATTTTTTAATGACCCAGATATCCTTTCACTAAAGGAAAATGATGATGAACGTGATTAAATCTCTTGTGGCTATTGCTGTGGTGGCTTGCTCTGCCCATGTTTCTGCTCAAATTGTATATATTCCAGATTTTCCTGTTAAAAAAGCGGCTGCAAGCTTGAATGCTGAACAAAAAGCACCTGCTGCTGAAGCTGTAGTTGAGAGTGTGACTGTTTCTAAAACAGCTGCCTAATCGACTCTAACAGTCAATAAAAAAATCAGACCTGGTTCGCTTGGTCTGGTTTTTTTATGTTAATCAATCAGCAGTTTATTTTTCAAGCTTATGCTCAAGCACAACACCGAGTTCGATTTGTCATTTCATCCTTTTATGATAAAAATGACAGAAAAGCTAAAACCTGATCACAGCATTTCCTCGTCTTCCTCCTAAAAAATTGTTCATTTTTTATTTAAAATTTACATTTTTTGCGAATTATGTCTATAAATGCTCAAAAACTGACATTTTTTTTCATGCTTTTTTTTGCTAAATACATATAATCAAAAGAATTAAATAAATAATTCAATTTATAAAAAAGTGTGCCTATGCAAGAACTTCAAGCGCTAATCCAAGGCAAGATTCCTCCGCAAACGGTCAAAATTGATAAATTGATCGTACTTGCAGAACATTACTCTCAGCCCACGTCTGCAGAATATAAATTACTTGAACTTGCGATCAATATCGTATTGGCAAGTTATCTAGAAAAAGCCCAAAAGCATCTCTAGAAGGAAGGTCAGCGCATGAATGTCTTAGAAAAAGCCAAGCTGATTAAAGAATTACATCAACTCCTCGATGGATTGGAACAACGTTCCTTATCCTTCTTTGAAATTGCCCGGTCAAAAGCCCGGGTAAAAGAAATTTTTGCTTTATGCGATGAACCCATTTTTAAAAAACAGATTTTTAAATTTAAATTCCACACCCAACCTGAAAAAGCTGTTCGAGATTTCGCTGCTCAAAGCTTGTTTCAACTCTCTTTTCGCGGTGCATTTCAGCAAGATAAATTTCTAAAATCAGCTCTTTATCAATATCCGGATTCTGGTTGGGCAATTTTGTATGATCCTCAAGAAGGTTGGCAAATCTGGTTAATTCCTGCACCAAATCGTATGGCCTTGATTAGCGGATGGGGTGATTTGGATGATGCCTATCACTGGATGCTACAACAACAGCAGAACTATGGCTGCCTAAAAACGGATCAGGAAATCAGACAAATACAAGATCTGATTGCACAAAATATAGCGAAAACTTTAATCGAGAAAAGTCTAGCTACATCTGATGATACGCTTGAAACCATTGCTCAAAATAAAGAATTCAATTCTATTGATTCATCCATAGCTGAGGTGTGTTCTGTTCAGAATTCGCCAGCAACAGATATCTCTATGCAGCAAAGTCAGACGTCTGAGGGGTCTCAAGAACAGTCTGCTATAGCTACAGAGCCTGATCTGTCTATTACGACTTCAGCTTTCGACCAAGCCAATGTAGAAAACAGTGCAGATCAGCCCCCTATTATCAAAAATACTCCAGAGATGCTGCAACTCAATCAATATGTAGCTCATATTCAATCGCTACATAACGAAGATGCATCACTACAACAGCTCTATCGTTTAGCGATTCCCGACCTTCCGGAAATTGATCAATATATCGATTTATTGCTACATGGTGCAGGCATCGAGAACTGGCAGCATCAACCTATTTACCTGGCAGAACAGATTAATCAGCAAGGTCATTTCATTAAATATTTGGCATTACTAGGTGCAGAAAACCAGATGCAGGCTATGCAATTCATGCAGTTATTCAACGCTGCTAACCAGCATGCCCTAGCTGCAATGAAAAAGATTTGCTGGATAGACTGGATGGATCACTTTAGCCAGATGGAATCTCTATTTGATGTCTATACCCATAAGGCCGTTTGTATCTGGGCTGATGAAAACTATATGCCCTTTATTCCTGCACAACTGATTCAAACCCAAAAAATCATTCAATTTGATGAAAGTGCCGCTGATATTAAAACACCGCTGCTTTTACTTAAAGAACGGCAAAAAATACGGCTTATTCATGGACAAAAACGTTTAGCCCTTTCACCGACTGAATCGGCTTATCCTTATTTCCTGTTAGAACGTCACCATGGCATCAGCTGGCAAATGATTCAGATGATAATTAGCCAATTCAAGTCTCCGATTGATTGCCGGGAATTATATAAAGAGATTCAAAAACATATTTCAGATTAAGTTTTTATTTTTTGTAGCAAACTATTGCTTTTTAGGGTGTTTTTTTATCAGACTAGTTATCATCAGATAATATAAGATCACGGATATGCGGCAAAAACAATTATCTCTAATAAGACCCCTGTTATGTGTGTTGATCTCTGGACTCATGTCGACTGTCAGCTGGTCAAACTCAACTGAAACCGGGGCTGATCAACAAAAATATACCGCAACAGAAACAGAAACAGAAACAGAAACAGAAACAGATTTTAATTTGCTTTACCAGATTCCAAGCTGGATTGATGCCATCCCGACATTCCTACCGCAACAGTCGGATAAAGTGATTGTTCCTCCGCTGCAAGCCACTGAAAAGCAAAGCTGGGTCGACCGTAAACAACATGAAATCCGCAACTGGACAGGACGTACCTCTCATAAAATTGATAATTGGTTTGGGAAACCTGATCCCAATGATCCTGCTTCAGCAAGCTTGCGTCTGATTATTGATAACAGCTGGAATAAACATGATAACTATGAAATTCGGCCACGTCTGCGCGGGAAAATTAAACTTCCAACCCTAGAACGTAAAGTCAGCCTAATCTTTGGTGATGATTCTTTAGATAATGAACTGAAAAATAATGTCGCTATTACTGATGAAAATCCGGCAAGCACTCAGGACAAAGCCCTCGACCGCGAACGAACGCGAGAAAGCAACAGTTCTTTGGCCTTGCGCTGGTCTGATTTTTCCAAGCGCCTTCCTTTTGAGACTGACGTGGATTTAGGGGTACGTTCAGGGGATGATATTTATTTAAGGCTAAAAGCTTCTCGGGATTGGCAACTGGAAAATGATTTCAGATTTTATGCCGAGCAAATTTACCGTTACGGGATAGATAGTGAAAATTACCTGAGAACCAATCTGGAACTCACCCATGCACGACAAAATCAGGCCTTTTTATCCGATCAATTCAGCCTGACCTATGCAGACCAGCAAGATGACGATCTAACCTGGGACAATTATCTGTTTAGACAACACCAGTTTTTCCACAATAACCGTTTTGCCTACGGTCTATATACCGGTGGTTTTTATAATAATAATGACCTACGCCTGAACAGTTGGGGACCCTATGTTTCATGGCGACAACCTTTCGTGCGCGAATGGTTTTTTCTACAGGGCGATTTAAACTACCTCAATGACCATCGTGAAGATCGCAGCCATTTTCTGGGTGTATCGCTGCGTATGGAAGCATTGTTCTAAGCTAGCCCATATAAAAATTTGAGTTATACCTCATCCTATTTCGCTGCAATAAAAAAACCTCCCGAAGGAGGTTTTTTTGCTTCACAAGAAAAAGGTCTATTTCAGCAACAAACTGTTTATACGTTTTACATATTCCGCAGGATCATCCGGCAAACCACCTTCAGCAATCACGGCCTGGTCAAAAATTACATTGGCCAAGTCATCAAACTGGTTCGAACCTTCCAGCTTTTTCACTAACGGATGCTCCGGGTTAATTTCTAAAATTGGTTTACTTTCAGGAACCGCCTGACCCGCCTGTTTCAACATGCGAATCAATTGTGGAGACAGCTCACCTTCGCCTGTCACCAAACATGCAGGTGAATCGACCAGTCGCGTAGTGACCCGCACCTGTTGGGTTTTGGCTTTAAGTGCATCTGAAAGCTTATCCACGACAGGCTTAAACTGTTCAGCCGCTGCTTCTAGCGCCTTCTTCTCCTCAGCATCCTGCAAATCACCCAGGTCTACTGCACCCTTAGACACATTTTGCATTGGCGTTCCGTCGAATTCATGAATGAATTCCATCGCCCATTCATCCACACGATCCGCCATTAACAGCACTTCAATGCCTTTTTTCTTGAACAGCTCCAGTTGCGGTGAATTTTTTGCAGCACTGAGACTTTCCGCAGTCACATAATAAATGGCTTTTTGCCCTTCTTTCATGCGTGCTTTGTAATCTGCCAATGAAGTAGCAACTTCATCATTGGTAGAGGTCGAGAAGCGTAATAATTTTAAGATACGCTCACGATTACCGAAGTCTTCACCCAAACCTTCCTTAATTACTGAACCAAATTCAGCATAGAACGTTTTGAATTTTTCCTGGTCTTTTTCATCTTCAGACTTCGCCAGACTATCCAGCATAGTCAGCACACGGCGCGCATTACCTTCGCGAATGGTTTTCACATCACGGCTTTCTTGCAGCAGTTCACGACTCACGTTTAATGGCAAATCGGCACTGTCTACCACCCCCTGCACAAAACGTAAGTAGTTTGGAATCAGGTTATCTGCCTCATCCATAATAAACACACGTTTTACATACAGCTTAATGCCGGCTTTGGCTTCACGGGTAAAGAGGTTGCTGGCAGCTTTGCTTGGAATATAGAGCAATTGTGTGTATTCAGTACTGCCTTCTACACGGTTATGCGTCCAGGCCAAAGGTGCATAAAAATCATGGCTGAGATTCTTATAGAATTCGGTATATTGCTCGTCAGTGATCTCGTTTTTATTGCGGGTCCAAAGTGCACTGGCCGAGTTAATCGCTTCCCATTCATCAGTTTTCACCATCTGACCTGGCTTAGCTTCTTCCCCTTCAGCCGCCTCTTCCTGCTGCCAGATTTCTTTTTGCATTTCAATTGGCAGGCTAATGTGATCGGAATATTTATTGATAATCTGCTTAACTTTATAAGACTCTAAATACTCAAGTGCATTGTCACGCAAATGCAGAATAATATCTGTTCCACGTGAAGCCTTATTGATCTGTTCAACCTCGAAATCACCTGTGCCGTTACTGATCCAGCGTACACCCTCGGCAACATCGGCCGCTGCATGACGGGATTCTACGGTAATTTTTTCCGCCACAATAAAGCCTGAATAGAAACCGACACCAAACTGGCCAATCAATTGCGCATCGGCTTTTTGATCCCCAGACAGTTTAGACATAAAGTCTTTGGTGCCTGATTTGGCAATCGTGCCCAGGTTATCAATTGCTTCTTGTTGAGTTAAACCAATTCCGTTATCTGAAATGGTGAGGGTCTTATTGTCTTTATCCAGGCTGACACGTACATGCAGGTCAGGATCATTTTCATAGTATTCAGGATGGTTAATCCCTTCAAAACGAAGTTTGTCGCAAGCATCTGAAGCGTTTGAGATCAGTTCTCGCAGAAAAATTTCAGGGTTTGAGTAGAGAGAATGCGTCACTAAATGCAATAGCTGTGCTACTTCAGCCTGGAAACTATGTTTTTGTGCGCTTTGTTCGCTCATCAGTCACTCCTTAAATTCATTAAACGGTTTTTATTGGATGCTTAATGAATGGAGTGAGTTAAAGAATTTTCAATAGGGGCAGATAAATTTTTCTTAAAAAGGCCCTTGTTTATAAACACGATCCATATGCAGATCGAGCTTTTGCTGGCGCATTTTATAGACTTCGATTAAACAGCGGCTTGAATTGCCACATTGATCACGCAGCTGTAACCATTTGACTTGCTCATCCTGAATCACACCGCGTGTTCCCATAGGCACCAAACGTTTAATAATATTATAGGTGGTGGCCATTTTTACATCGGCATCATTTACCGCGCGATACTCGCAAATGGCATGTTCAGTTTGAGTTTGTGCTTTATCACAATTAAAACTTGCGGCATAACCTGATCCACTCAAAAGACTAATAAAGACCATCGTAGATATAGTTAATAATTTCATGATTTTTATTGCTCTTTTTGGCTTATTGTAGGATTACAACTTAAATGCATTTCCCATAATTAAATAGGATTAAATTGCTCAATTTATGTGATTTATTGTGAATGAAAGAGTAAAAAAAGATCCCCATCAGAGATAGGGATCTGAGCGCTGATTTTTTATTTTAGTTTTAGAATTTGTAGCTATAACCAATCGTGTAAACCCAAGGATTTACTTCAAGGTCACCTAAGCTTACTTGAGTACCATCAGCAGTTTTTGCTGTTAATTCAGTTTTCACGTCTGCATAACGTGCATCTACAAACACACCCCAGTTTTTCGCATCAGCAGGCTGGAAGTTAAAGCCGACTTGACCAGCAACACCATATGCCACATCCGCGTCTAGGGTTTCCGCACCAGTTGCAGCTTTAGTTGCTGGAGATAATTCTTCATCCCAAGGTACAACTACAGTTGCGCCTACACCAATGTAAGGTGTGAAACGGGTAGAGTTCTTAAAATTATATTTGGCTGTGATTGTAGGTGGTAAATGCTTGAAAGATGCTGCATTTTCAATTGGGCCAATGTTGACATCATGTTCAAAAGGCAATGCAAGCAATAACTCTACTGAAACTGGTGAATTATTAAAGAAATATTCAACAGATGGAGTGAAATTAACTTCATTACTTACTTCTGCTTTTAATGGAGTTACCACACCACCGACAGGAACATTTAATGTACCGTTGTCATCATTTTGTGGTGCCAAAGCCGAAGCGCCCAATTTCACTTGCCACTGACCCGCCATCGCAGAAGCAGACATCCCCAATAATGTAATAAGAGCAACTTGTTTTAACATTTTTAAAACCCCTTGGAAGAATAATAACAATAGTTTTTAAACATTAATTAATAATAAACATGCATATTATTAATATGCAATAGGCATTAATTATTTAAAATTTTATTCATTTTTAAGCTATTGATAATATTAATTATTTATTTTAATCAGACCAACCCAGTTGGTTTTAAATACCAACCAAGTTAATCAGATTAATGATTATATTCCAAGTATATTACTTGGTTTTATTATATTAATTATTTGATAATATTTATTTTAAATACATATTTAAAAATTGGCAATAAAATGAATTAAAAATTCAATTAAAGTACCATTGCAGCAATCCATCCAAATATCATTAAAGGAATATTAAAATGGATAAATGTAGGAACCACACTGTCTTTCATATGGTCATGTTGTCCGTCCATATTTAAACCTGATGTTGGCCCTAAAGTTGAATCGGAAGCTGGAGAACCGGCATCGCCCAAGGCTGCTGCGGTACCAATAATGGCAATTGTTGCGGCTGGGCTAAAACCGAATTGAATACACAAAGGCACATAGATAATGGCTAAAATCGGCACCGTAGAGAATGATGAACCAATTCCTAAAGTAATCAGCAAACCGACCAATAACATTAAAAAGGCAGCCAGAGCTTTACTGTCACCGATCCACTCAATAGATGCATTAACCAAAGCAGGAACCTGATTGGTTGCTTCAATCACGGAAGCAAAACCTTGTGCGGCAATCATGATAAAACCGACCAGTGCCATCATGCGCATACCGGTAATAATTACATCATCCGCTTCTTTCCACTTGAAAATACCCGCGCAGCTTAAAATCGCCACGCCTACCAAACCGGCAAGGATCATTGAATCCGAATAAAGCTGTACCGCTAGGGTTGCAATGACTGCAAAAGCGGCCATAAATAAGGTGAATTTTGCGATTTGTGGCTTGGCATTAGCATCGGTAACCACATCACCTGCAATACTATGATGACTTGCTTGAAGCTGAATATCTTTATACATGCGTGGCTTACGATAGCTATAGAACACCGCAATCAAGAGGCCCACAAACATGCCAAAAACCGGAATTGCCATGGCAGCTGGAATTTGATCGTAGCTAATTTCAAAACCGTATGGCTTACCGAAAGTATTGATGTTTTGCCCTAAGATATCGTTCAGGAAAATCGCACCAAATCCGACCGGAACCAGCATATAGGTAGCACATAAACCGAAGGTTAATAAGCAGGCCACAGCACGGCGGTCTAAATTTAAATGATTAAACACACTTAACAAAGGTGGAATCAAAACCGGAATAAAAGCAATATGAACAGGAATCAGGTTTTGCGAAGATACCGCAGCAGCCACAATAGTAAAGTAAATTAAATATTTAACTTTATTTTGCGATTGAACATTCGCATCGCCTTTTAAGGTGGCAACGAGTTTATAAGCCAATAAATCAGGCAAACCCGAGCGCGCCAAAGCCAGCGCAAATGCACCCAAAATGCCATAGGCCAAGGCAATTTTAGCGCCGCCACCTAAACCATTATTAAATGCATCTAAAGTTCCCTGTAGGCCTAAACCGGCCAATAAGCCACCGGTAACCGCACCGATCACCAATGCAAATACCACAGGCACACGAGCTAATGAGAGTCCGAACATGACTCCGATAGCGGCAAGAATTGCGAACATAATCAATTGAGGGGAAGATGAAAAGCCGATATTTTAGCAGATTCACTATTTTGAAACTGTAAATAAATCGGCTCGATTAAAAAGTTAAATATTATTGATTTTAATTAATATTTATAATAATTCAGATGAGTTTAATCATTTTTCAAAGCAAATGTTTTGATATATTTTGCGACCAACTCCGCTTGGCTCAATATTGCCCAGTGATTGCCATCGACCTCTACACGCTGAAAATTTTCTGCCCATTTCGGCATTTCATCTATCAGTTCAGGACTGACAAAATTATCCTGTTTCAGCACAATCGCCTGCACCGGACAAACAGCAAAACGCTGGCGTGGTTGGGTTAAACGTGGAATGAAGTTGGCACGGTACAACCCGATACCATGCTTTCCATCTGAAGCAATATGCGGATTGAAAGGCAAGTCTTTGCGGTGTTCAAGCTTTTGCAGCACTTTGTCCCATTTTTCCGGGGTAAAAAACTGCCAGATAAACGGGGCCAGTACAGGCAAGTGAAAAGCTGCTATGTACCAGGATTTGCTGGCTTGTTTAAAAAATTTGCCCTTCTGATGCTTAAATTGCTGTCTCATCCAGAAAGCGGCATGATCCAGACAGGGACCAGAAATAGTGCTATAGGATAAAATCCGATCCCTAAACTTCGGCTCAGTTACCGATTCCCAGGACTGGATTGAGCCCCAGTCATGCGCTGCCAAATGAAAAGGACGGTTTTCTAATACGGCATTGACCACACTTTCCAGATCCAAAGACAACTGTTGCAGGCGATAATCACGAATGTGTTTTGGAATGGATGATTTCCCTGCCCCTCGAACATCATACGTGACAATATAAAAATCTTGCATCAACTGCTGGATAATAGGCTCCCAAACTTCCTGATTATCAGGATAACCATGCACCAGCACTAAAGCCGGTTTGGCTTCACTGCCCCATGTTTTGACATGAAGACGCTGCTGATCTGAGGTAGCAACCCATTGTGTTTGTGCTTGCATATATTTTTATCCTATTCTTTTATTGACTATTTATTGCAGAATCTAGGTAATCTGATCAATGCAGCCCTTTTCGTTCTGTTTTAGTATGTTCTGAAGCCGTAAAAAAACAATTGACCAAAATGAGCCTTTTAAAAAAACTACA
>NZ_DJDC01000058.1:36603-38867 GCF_002430855.1 Acinetobacter sp. UBA5934
TTAAAAAAACTACAGACAATTCCTGCCATTTCTAAATTTTTACTGAATCGTTATGCGCCTTTCCGCGGTGCAGGGATTGAAATCGATCAGGTGGATCTGGCAAATTACCATATCCGCATCAAAATGCCTTTAACCCGTAAAAACCAAAATGTCGTTGGGGTACATTTTGGTGGCAGTTTATATTCGATGGTGGACCCTTTTTATATGCTGATTTTGATGCATCATCTGGGCTCAAAATATATTGTTTGGGATAAATCAGCCTCTATACAATTCTTATCACCCGGCCGTAGTACGGTCTATGCCGATATTCGCCTGGATTTAACCGAGATTAACCAGATTAAGCAGCTTGCTGAACATCATGCACCAGTCTACCGAACTTATAGCTTAAATATTTTTGATGAATCAGGCATACGTATTGCCGAGGTACAAAAGACGGTATATATCCGCCGGAAAAAGCCAAAAGCCAGCTCTAATTGACAATAAAAAAGCGCCTGATCAACAAGCGCTTTTTTTTAAATTCTAAACGTTAATTAACGTCTTTTCTGTTCGATGGCAGCACCTGCACCGCCACCAATGGCACCACCTATCGCAGCTCCGGCATTACCACCGAAGACACTTTTACCGACAGCCGAACCAATCGCACCGCCGACACCACTATAAGTCGCATTACGGTTAGAACCACCTTGGGTTTTACTACCGACAGCAGCACCTGCACCACCACCTACGGCTGCACCGACACCACCGCCAACCCGGTTACCCACACCACCACCAACAGCACCGCCGAGTGCAGCTGCGCCAATACGTTGGTCCCTTGAAGACATCGAGTCACAACCTACCAGCATAAAAGTCGACAAGGTTGCCATTGCCATCACGCTCATTAACTTTTTCATGAGATATGTCCTTTTGGCTATTTGTTACAGCATAAGTCATGAGTATGAAGTTAATATCAGCGTAATGTTACTTTTCCAAGTTTTAATGTTGAATGTTGTAATATAATTTTAATTAGACTATTAAAACGTTTAGCTGGCCGATTTCAGCATCTATAAATCAGTTCAACTATTCCAACAGATGCATAACTTTATAATAAAAATTTTAAATATCGGTGTTATTCAAACAAGAAGGATCAGCAGAATGAAAAAAAATCTTTGCTTGATATTTATATGGCTTTGTTTCAATTCACCAGCATATCCGGATTCTTTTGACACCCATTTTATCAATAAAACTAAAATTCTGAAAAATATTGCCTATGGGTCTTCTCCTCAACAAGTCATGGATGTTTATCTTCCCGCTAAAGCTCTCGCCGATCAAACGCCAGCACCACTCATTGTGATGGTACATGGAGGAGCCTGGACCACTGGTGATAAAAATCATGCGGCTGTGGTCAAAAATAAAGTGGCGTATTGGAGCAAACAAAACTGGATTTTTATTTCTATCAACTATCGATTAGTGCCTGAAGTCAACGTACAGCAACAAACCCAGGATATTGCAGCAGCACTGATTTATATCCAGAAACAGGCTCCAGACTGGCATGCAGACCCCAAACGTTTGGTTCTGATGGGACATTCAGCAGGTGCACACTTAGTCACGCTACTCAGCACACGCCCACTTTGGCTGACCTCACAGCCGCAGCCCTGGCGTGCAACCGTAGCTTTAGACAGCACTGTCTATAATGTCGAAAGCATTATGCAAACCCGACATGCACCTTTTTATGATCAGGCCTTTGCAAATCAACCATCCAACTGGAAGGCGCTTTCCCCTATCCATCAATTACACCAAACGCTACCAGCATTTCTTGCTGTTTGTTCCACAATTCGGCCAGACCAACCCTGTACCCAGGCACAGCAATTTATTCAACAAGCACAAAAATTAGGAACGCAAACCCAGTTATTGCCTGTGCCACTTTCACACAGAGAAATCAACTCGTCACTAGGACAAAATAATGCATATACCCAAGCAGTGAATCAATTTATACAACGCTATTCCTCTACGGTGAAATAGGCCGAATGCGATCTTATTCAATATAAAAATACTTTGAGCAATAATTCCTAAAGCCTATTTTTAATAAACGTATTTGATATTCCATCTAATTTCTAAAATATATCTCCAAAATTAGCGCATAAAAAAAGCCACCCGAAGGTGGCTTTTTTTTGATTAGTTTAAAGGACTAATTACAGACCGTTAAACTCATCGCTGAATGCCTGGCTTAATGCTTGGTCTACATCAGAGAAGTCATTTACAAGCGCATGTTCTGCAGCTTCTGCTTC
>NZ_DJDC01000049.1:0-14837 GCF_002430855.1 Acinetobacter sp. UBA5934
AATCAGAATAAATCCAATAATCTTCAAGCTGGAATTGTACCATCCATCATAGTTTGGATAGGATTTAACCCAAAAAATACTACAGATCCAGCAAAGAATGGAAGCCGCCCAAAGCAGCAAAGCGATATCACTAAAATATAATGCCAAAGTTGCTAAAGCGGCAGTGGCAAGTCCGTAAACCCAAGCGAAAGGTTTAACAAGATTTTTATTTTTTCTTGGCATGAGCTTAAACCACTCATACCCTGCAACCCCTGCTGCAACAATCATCAGCATAAACATTGGATACTGAGACTGTGTAGCAAACATACAGCTCAGTACGACTGCTACCAATACCAATGCGGTTATTATCCGCTCTAACATTTATTAATTCTCAATTTTCTCTTGCTGGATTTGTTCCGAAGTCTTACCAAAACGACGTTCACGTCCAGCAAAGACCGCGAATGCATCATCCAACTCTTCTACAGTAAATTCAGGCCACAAGGTGGGGGTAAAATAAAGTTCAGCATACGCCGCTTGCCAAAGTAAAAAATTCGACAAACGATAATCACCACCTGTACGAATCAGTAAATCTACAGCAGGTAAATCGGCCATGCAGACATGTTGCCCAAATAGCTCAGCATCAATATCTTCAAGCGCAACTTTTTTAGCCAGAACATCTGCTGCAATCTGTTTTGCCGCCTGAGCCATATCCCACATACCACCATAACTGATGGCAATGGTCAAAGTCATGCTGTTGAAATTAGCAGTCCTTTGTTCGGCTTGCAACATTAACTCACGTAAACGGTCAGACAAACGTGAACGATCACCAATAAACCGCAAAGCAATATTGAACTTTTCCATCCGTGGCAATTGCTCATGAATGGTTTCTTCTAGCAAAGCCATGAGCAAATCAACCTCAAACTGAGGCCGATTCCAATTTTCACTCGAAAAAGCAAAAACGGTTAATGCTTGAATTTGATTTTTTTTACAGTGTTCAACAATCGGATCGAGGACATTTTTACCTTCGCGATGTCCTGCACCTTTTTGCATTTGCTTTTTTTTTGCAAAACGATTGTTGCCATCCATGATGATGGCAACATGTTTTGGAAGAAGCGTACTCTCTTCTGATACGGTCATTAAATCTTAGACCTTCATCAATTCAGCTTCTTTAGCAGCCAGACGTTTTTCAACTTCAGCAACAAATTTATCGGTGATTTTTTGAATGTCATCACCAGCACGGCGCTCATCATCTTCAGAAATTTCTTTTTCTTTCAACAATGCTTTGATGTCGCCCAAAACATCACGACGAATGTTACGAATGGCAACTTTGGCATTTTCCGCTTCATTACGCGCAACTTTCTGCATATCACGACGTGTTTCTTCAGTTAATGCAGCCATTGGTACGCGAATCGCATCAGCAGTGATTGGGTTTAAGCCCAAGTCTGATTCACGGATTGCTTTATCAATTGCAGAGACCATGTTACGTTCAAAAGGTTGAACCAACAAGGTACGCGAGTCTTCAACACCCACGTTCGCCACCTGGTTTAAAGGCACATCCGAGCCATAGTAAGGAACCATAACGCCGTTCAGGATTGATGGATGCGCGCGTCCTGTACGAACCTTGGCAAAACCATGTTCCAAAGACTCAAGCGTCTTGTTCATACGGTCTTCAGCGTCTTTTTTAAGATCGTTAATCATGTGATCTTCCTTACTTAATTCTAAGAGATGTAATAACTAAATAGCGTGTAGTATAAAGAGCTTTCAGGCTCACGTACATTAATTCGTAACGTGAGTACCCTCTTTTTCACCCATAACCACTGAAAGTAATGAACCCGCCTTGTTCATCTCGAAGACTTGAAGTGGCACGTTATGGTCACGACATAAGCAAATCGCCGTTAAATCCATCACACCTAATTTTTCATCAAGTACCTGATCGAAAGTCAGGGCTTCGTATTTCACGGCATCATCATATTTGCTTGGGTCTTTGTTATAAACACCGTCAACTTTGGTTGCTTTCAAGATCAGATTGGCTTCAATTTCGATACCACGTAAGCAGGCTGCTGTATCTGTAGTAAAGAACGGATTACCTGTGCCCGCAACAAATACGCACACTTCGCCTTGAGTTAAATGACGAATGGCATCACGGCTAGAATAGGACTCAACCACTGTACCAATGGGCAAAGCAGACATTAAACGGGTTTTGATGTTACGGCGTACCAAAGCATCACGTAATGCCAAACCGTTCATCACAGTTGCCAGCATACCCATCTGGTCACCGGTTACACGACCAACCAGACCGTCTTTTTGCAGTTGGCTACCGCGGTACAGGTTACCGCCGCCTACCACGATACCCACTTGCACACCCAAACCAACCAGGTGAGCAATCGCTAAAGACATTTGATCAAGCACAGTGGCGTCAATCCCCATGTCTTTGTTTCCAGCAAGTGCCTCACCAGACAGCTTTAACAAAATACGTTCATAACGGGGCTTTTTTGAATCCAACATCAGGAAATCTCCGAATCTTCCAATATCTAAATTTTTTTTCGTATATTTTAACTACAGATTTAAGCTGATTTAATCTGAATTAACTTTGCATATAAATCATATTCATCTGCATCGGTAATTTCGACTTCAAGCAAATCACCTGCTTTAATCTGGCTTTTATCAATATCTTCTACAAAAACATTACCATCAATTTCAGGTGCATCAGCATAAGAGCGTGCTACAGCAACCGGGAATTCTTCTTCCAGCTCATCTACTAAAACAGTCATGGTTTGACCAATGCGTTTTTGCAGTTTGGCTGCTGAAATTTCCTGCTGTACTTGCATGAAACGCTCATAGCGATCTTGCTTGATTTCTTCAGGCACATGATCTGGAAGATCATTGGCTGTCGCACCTTCTACAGGGGAATAGGTAAAGCAACCTACACGATCAAGCTGAGCTTCTTTAAGCCATTCAAGCAGAATCTGGAAATCTTCTTCTGTTTCACCCGGGAAGCCGACCACAAAGGTTGAACGGATGACCAGTTCAGGACATTTTTCACGCCACAATTTCAAACGCTCAAGCGTATTTTCACTATGCGCAGGACGTTTCATCAACTTCAAGATTTTAGGACTTGCATGTTGGAATGGAATATCCAGATACGGCAGGATCTTACCTTGGGCCATCAAGTCAATGACTGCATCGACATGCGGATATGGATAGACATAATGTAAACGCACCCAGATACCTAACTGACCCAATGCTTCACACATGTCGAAGAATTTGGTTTTAACTGGCTGGCCGTTCCAGAAATCGAGTTTGTATTTGGTATCTACACCATAAGCAGACGTATCTTGGGAAATCACCAGGACTTCTTTTACACCGGCTTTTTTCAGCGCTTGCGCTTCGCTTAAAACCGAACCGACTGGACGTGAAACCAGGTCACCACGCATGCTTGGAATAATACAGAAAGTACAACGATGGTTGCAGCCTTCTGATATTTTTAAATAGGCATAGTGTTTCGGAGTTAAACGAATGCCCTGTTCAGGCACAAGGTCAATAAACGGGTTATGCTTTGGCGGTTCTGGAACGTACTCGTGTACGGCTTCCATCACTTCTTGATATGCCGCAGCACCAGTCACTTTGAGGACATTCGGGTGCATTTGGCGAATTTTGTCTTCATCTTTACCCAAACAGCCTGTAACAATTACACGACCGTTTGCGCTCATGGCTTCGCCAATTGCATCTAAAGATTCTTGTACTGCAGATTCAATAAAACCACAGGTATTCACAACAACTAAATCAGCACCATCGTAATCTGATGCTACATCATAACCTTCAGTCTTCAACTGAGTTAAAATTCGTTCGGAATCTACCAATGCCTTAGGACAACCTAAAGAAACAAAACCGACTTTGGGGGATTTCATGAATCTGCGCTCCACTATAATGCGCGTATTGTATGTCTTTTCCGATCATAAAAACAGGTGGAATCCCCACTCTTTGCATTACGCACCAAAATATGCCTATATTTTTACCAAATACCTTAAATGCACCATTTTGGTTCACTAACAATCTCATTTACAGTACTATGAAATTGGAATTCTGGGCGCAAAAACAAAAAAGCACACTTTTATAGCGGCAGAATTTTTATTTATACAGATGCTCAAAGTTGGCGTGCATTTTGCTTTATTTCGACAACGTTTAACTCGTTGAATGTCCCATAACAGGGAGAAATGACAAGAAGTGCAGATGCCATTGCGCTATTTTAACTCAGGATGCTTTCGCAAATGGATCAAACCGTCGCTATCGACTACCGCCTTTTAGTGGATAATTTAACCACTGCAATTTTATTGGTCGACACTAATCTGAATATTTTCTATTTAAATTCTTCTTGTGAATCATTATTCGACATTAGCTTATTACGTGCAGCGGGGCAGCCGGTTTTAAATTTACTGCATATGCCAGATGATGAGTTCAATACCGAAGAAGCCTTACTCAATACCTTTAATACCGGACAACCTTATACGCGCCGGGAAGCGGCGATTAGCGTCAACTTTAAAGATATTCATGTGGATTATACGGTTTCACAAATCAACTCAGAAAAACCCTATCACCCGCTGTTACTGATTGAACTGAACCAGATTGACCGGATGCTGAAAATCTCCAAAGAAGAAAATCTGATTCAGCAACATCAGGTGGCCCGACAACTGATTCGCGGTGTCGCTCATGAAATCAAGAATCCTTTAGGCGGTATCCGCGGCGCCACCCAGTTACTGGCGCGCAGTCTGAATGATCCACAATATGAAGAATTTACCGACATCATTATTAGCGAAGTAGACCGCTTACGCAATTTGGCCGATACCATGCTCGGCTCACGTCAGTTGCCAAGTTACGAACTGGTCAATGTGCATGAGCCTCTAGAGCGTGTGCGTTCGCTTATTACTAATCAAACCAAGAAAAAAATCAAGATTACCCGTGACTACGATCTGTCCTTGCCGGATGTCATGGCAGATCGAGACCAGCTCATTCAGGTCATGCTCAATATCAGCGTCAACGCCGTACAGGCGATGATGGAAAATAAAGAATTCTTTGTTGACCATCAGCCTGAACTGATTTTAAGAACACGCATTCAGCGTCTGGTCACCATTAATGGTGTGTTAAAGCGCTCTGCGGTTCGTATTGATATTGAAGACAATGGTCCGGGTGTCCCTGAAGACATCCTGGAATCGGTGTTTTATCCCTTAGTCACAGGACGTGCTAAAGGCACCGGGCTCGGTTTGAGCATTGCACAAAACATCATGCACCAACATAGCGGAATGATTGAATGCCAATCTGTTCCGGGAAAAACAGTATTTAGCTTATATTTACCTTGGGAGTCTAACCATGTCGCGAAATAAAATATGGGTCATTGATGATGATCGTGCCATGCGCTGGGTTTTGGAAAAAACCTTTAAAGAAGAAGGTTTTGACGTAACCAGTTTTGAAGAAGCACAATCTGCACTGGATCAGCTCAGCATAGATGCCCCCGATGTGATTTTAACGGACATTCGCATGCCGGGCATTGATGGCCTGACGTTTCTGGGCAAAGTCAAAGGCACTCATCCTGATTTGCCTGTCATTATTATGACCGCGCATTCAGATCTGGAGTCCGCCGTATCCAGCTACCAAACTGGTGCTTTTGAATATCTGCCAAAACCATTTGATATTGATGAAGCTCTAGCATTGGTCAACCGTGCCATTTTGCATATTGCCAAATTACAGCAGCAAGAATCCGCCAAAGCCGCACCAGCCATTCAATCGACAGAAATTATTGGTGAATCTCCTGCCATGCAGGAAGTATTCCGCGCCATTGGCCGTTTATCACAGTCGCATATTACCGTATTGATCAATGGTGAATCCGGTACAGGTAAAGAACTGGTTGCCCATGCGCTACACCGCCATTCGCCACGTAGCAGCAAACCTTTCATTGCCTTGAATATGGCAGCCATTCCTAAAGACCTGATCGAAACAGAACTTTTCGGCCATGAGAAAGGCGCATTCACCGGTGCCAACTCGCAGCGTCAAGGCCGTTTTGAACAGGCCAATGGCGGTACCCTGTTTCTAGATGAAATTGGCGATATGCCATTTGAAACTCAAACCCGATTATTGCGTGTCTTGGCAGATGGTGAATTCTATCGTGTTGGTGGACATATTCCGGTTAAGGTCGATGTGCGTATTGTGGCGGCAACGCATCAGGATCTGGAAAAACTGGTGCATGATGGACGCTTCCGTGAAGACTTGTATCATCGTCTGAATGTGATCCGCATTCACATTCCAAAACTGGCGCATCGCAGTGAAGACATTCCAATGCTGGCGCAGCACTTCTTGGCTCGCGCGGGTAAGGAATTGGGCGTTAATCCTAAAATCTTGCGTCCTGAAACCCAGGAATATATGCAACAATTGCCTTGGCAAGGTAACGTGCGTCAGCTGGAAAATACCTGTCGCTGGCTGACTGTGATGATTACTGGACGTGAAGTTTATCCTGAAGACCTACCATCTGAATTGAAACAAATTCCAATTCAGCGTTCAGGTGAAGATGCACCAGCACACAATACCTTTGACCGTATATCACTGCATCACTGGGATGAGTTATTGGGTCAATGGGCGATCCAGAAACTTAAAAATGGTGAAATGAAGATTCTGGACATTGCCACCCCCATGTTTGAACGCACTTTAATTACTGCCGCTTTGCAGCAAACCCGTGGCCGTAAACGCCATGCAGCTGAATTACTGGGCTGGGGACGCAATACCTTAACTCGCAAACTAAAAGAACTTGGCATGGACACTGCCGATGATGATATAGAAGAAGAAATCGAAAGCTAAATTTCCCATAACTCATAAAAAAGCGCCTCAGGGCGCTTTTTTATGGCTGTGTTTTTATAATTGTTCAGTGCCTATACGGTAAAACCCACATAACGAAAATACCCTTCTGCACCCAGATCTGATTTAAAAATCAGATAATCAGGATAAGTTGCTTGAGTGATTTCGGCAAACATATTCACCTGATCATCATTGGCATGCAGATCATCTACAGTACGTGGCATGCTTTGCTCAAATTCATCGGTCATATATTCAAAGCCGATATCCATGGCAATAAATAAAGTATGCTCACAAGGTTGCACATACTGCTCTTCAGCCCAGTCAATGACATTTTGCTGGCAATGTGGGCATGCAATATTATCTGTTGCCTGAATGGATAATGAAATAAGTTGATAAGCCATATAAAAGTTGATCTGTTGTACTATGCATGCATTTTAACAAACTATTTTCACTTGGCTATTTTTTCAAAGCAGATTTGCAATAAAAAAGGGAATCCTTAAGATCCCCTTCCTTATACTGTTACGTTTCTATTTATGTGCAGCTTTATAACGTGATAATGCCGTCACAGCCACTGCCGAGATCGCCACAGCAGGTAAACTGGCCATTAAAATACCTGTGGTTCCCAAACCCAGTGCCAAGATTTTCCCAGTCAGTAACGGACCCGTCATTGCACCTAATCGACCCAAAGAAATCGCACTGCCCACGCCTGTCACTTTACCTATGCCTGAATAGAAAATCGGTGAAATACCATACAGAATCGATTGCCCGCCAGTAGAGAATATTCCACCCATCACTCCAGCCACAATTAATACAGGTACAGATGTAGTCGTGAACAATAGAACCAAAGCAATAAATAAACCGCTATAAATAATCGCCGCCATTTGCCAAAGTTTTAAACGATCTAGCAAATAACCCAAAGCTAAAGTACCAATCACAGCACCGACCTGGAATACCAGCATCACCATAAAAGCTGGTGATTTTGCTAGCCCTTGCTCCATCAACAAGTTCGGTAGCCAGCTAATCAGAATATAATTGATCATCAGAGTAAAGAAGAATCCCACCCAAAGTGGCAGAGTATTTTTATATTGTTGGTTTTTAAATAGAACTTGAACCATACCCGGTACAGCTTCAGCAGAAACCTGTTCAATTGCCACTTTCTTCGGCTTGTCTTTAAGAATCATTGCCATGAATGGGAGCAGTGCCAATGGTGCCAAGCCTCCAATCAGGAAAAGCGTATGCCAAGAAATATCTTTAAATAAGATAGCCAAGCCCGCAACGAAGATTGCGCCTACCGGTAATCCGCAATACATCAAGCTGTTCAGCTTGCCACGATTGGCTTCATTCGCCTCATCACCCACCACGGAAATCATGGTCGGCATTGCAGCGCCTAAACCTAATCCGGTAAAGAAGCGCGCTGCATATAAAACTTCAGCGCTTGGCGCGATTGCAGTCAATGACATAAACACGCCGAAAATTGCAATTGACAGCATTAAAACTTTCTTCTGCCCCAAATAGTCAGCAACACGACCACCAAAGAATGCCCCAAATAACATTCCAAATACACCTAAACTAAATACATAGCCCATTTGCACTTGACCTAAAGCAAATGTTTCAGCAATTCCTTTTGCTGCAATACCGGGAGCTTGAAGATCAAAACCTTCAAAAAATGCGACCCAAAAACACAAAAAGACGATTAAGAATTTCTGCATTTTACCTGTTTGTATTTGTGCCATGATTGACCTCCGTCCATAGTAAGCAAATTGACTTGTAGCAATCTGCTTCACTATTTTCAGATCAATCTGTTGAAATAAATACCACGACAATGGTCGGGTTAATATCCCAAATGAATTCAGTCAAATCATTCAGTTATATTAAAAAGGCTATCTACCTATACATTTCAAGTCTTAATATTATATTTTTTATATGAAATACAAAAACTTAATAAAACAGAAGCTTGTAACTATGCAATGATAGATTTAAACAATAGTTCATAAAATTCTTCCATTATTTCTTCCAGAATTTCCATTTGCTTGGCTTTGGTATTTTTTCCTCAATACGTGCCAAACCTGCAAGCGCCTCCTTATTCATTTGACTATAACGACTTAAATATTCAGGATTAAGCTGCCCAGCCACATATTCCGGCCACATGCTTTCAGAAGGCTTGCGCAAAGCGCGTTCATACCATTTTTGCGCCAACGCCAAGTTTTGATTAAAGTACAGGCCATTTTCATATAAATAGCCCATTTGATATTCCGCATAATAATTTTTCTGATCTGCTGCTTTTTGAATCCAATAAGCCGCTTCTTCCAGATTTTTTTCAGTATATATGCCCTGCAAATACCAATCCCCCACTTGCGACTGTGAAGCGATATCTCCCTTTTGAGCATTTAATAGAAACAGCTTAAAGAACAGCGCTTTTACTTCCGGCATGTGAAGCAAACTGTCTATATTGCGAATTTCCGCTGAAATTTGGTCAATCGAATAGCTAGCAGCATGATTAAGCGCATATTCAGCCTGCTGAAGGGGACTGTCCTGAGTAAATTGAGCAAGAAGCTGCGCCGCTTCAGCCTGCATAGCCTCAATACCCGAGATTCGCGCCTGAAGAACAACATTCAAATGTTCTTTAGCTTTCATGGCATCCTGCTCAACACCCCGCCCATCAATATACATTCGGCCTAAACTTAAATCCGCAGCAACAACTTTTCCGGCTGCCTTCATATACAGCGCAGCAGCTTTTTCCAAATCTTGAACAACACCTGTCCCATTTTCATATTTATCAGCCAAATTATTGATTGCGATAATATGATCTTTATCAGCAGCTTTTTGATACCAGTAGACAGAGCGTTCATAATCTTGGCCGGTACCAATACCATCCTGATACATCCAGCCCAGCTGATAAGCTGCATTGGACATATTGCTGAGTTCTTCATCTGGCGCTTGCCTTGCAATTTTTAAATAAAGCTGAAGCGCTCTTTCCGCATTGACTGCATTAGGATTTGCTTCACGATAGCCAGCATGTGCAGAGTGCAGAAACTCAGTCAGCCAACCAAAGCGGCAATAACCTGCAAGTGCCATGACTGCCGGCCAGCTTCCCAGCTGAGCTGCCTGTTCCAGCAGCTTTAAACTTTGCTGAAAATCCTGTGGGACTGCACTGCCCTGCGCATAGCATTCCGCCAGCATATACAATCCGACTTTGTCCTTCCGCTCAACTGCTTTGAGCAGCCATTGCCGTGTTCCTTCATAGTTTCTCTGCAGCACATTCCCTAAGCTGAATTCCTGCGCCAAAGTACACATAGCCGGTGAAAAAGATGAGGTCGCAGATTTGCGGAGCAAATCAATATATGTGTGATGATCTTGATCTATCCGTGCCTGCTGCGCCTGAAAATGCTGGTATATGCCAGGATACACTCCTGCACGCTGATCAATCATATTTAAGATTCTAAGGCCATGACCCGATTGAATATCCTCGAAATGCTCTATACGGCCAATCAACCCCAAACGAATAGCAATATCATCAGCATTTACCAGCCAGCGCGTTGTCCAATACAGCTCGGGCACATCTTTTGCCAGCATTACTTCCGGCAAAGGTTCAAAATGATTTGGCCGCTCAACGGTTTTACAGAACATTGCAGGCGACTCAACCTCTGGATGTATCAATGAGACACCGATCACTTCTCCCGCATTGGTTTTAACAATATCCCATACCTTCATTACAGGCTGACGCCAATGATACATTCCCCCCGCAGGCGTAAGATTCAGAACAATATCCCCTGATCGTATTTCTTCACCGCTTGAATAGCACAAGTCCATGTACAGCCCTAATTTTTATAATGATTGAGCTTATTTATACACAAAAAAGCCCGCATTGCGCGAGCTCTTTTCAATATTTTTTTAGAACTTAAGCAGATTTTTTCGCCTGATTATTCTTCCGGATGGTAATCATCACCAGTTGAACAGCAGCTGGTGTTACACCCGGAATACGACCGGCTTGAGCAAGCGTTTCAGGACGAACATCTTTCAGTTTAAGCGTAATTTCACGAGAAAGACCAGAAACCACATCATAATCAAAGTCTGCAGGAATACGGGTTTCTTCCAGACGTTTCATTTGAGCCACATCTTCTTGCTGACGGTTGATATAACCTTCGTATTTCACGGCAATTTCAATTTGCTCACCAACAAATGGAGATACTTTTGAGTCAGTCAATTCAGCAATTTGTGAAAAGTTGATATTTGGACGTTTCAACAAATCAATTGCAGAACATTCTTTAGACAAATCTGCCCCAGTTATTTCAACGAATTTTTTACCCATCGGGTTATTCGGCGCAGCCCAAAGATGTTGCAAACGGCCTTTTTCATTTTCTACTGCTTCCATTTTTTCGCAGTAAGCTGTCCAACGCTCATCACCTACCAGACCCATTTCACGGCCGATTGCAGTTAAACGCTGATCGGCATTGTCTTCACGTAACATCAAACGGTATTCCGCACGTGAAGTAAACATACGGTACGGTTCTTTGGTACCTAAAGTAATCAGGTCATCGACAAGTACACCCATGTACGCTTCATCACGTTTTGGTGTCCATTGTTCTTGATCCCATGCACGGCGCGCAGCATTCAAACCAGCCAATAAACCTTGTGCACCCGCTTCTTCATAACCGGTTGTACCGTTGATTTGACCAGCAAAGTACAAGTTATTGATGGCTTTGGTTTCTAACGAGAATTTCAACGCTTGTGGATTGAAATAATCATATTCAATCGCATAACCCGGACGAAGAATGTGCGCATTTTCCATACCACGGATTGAGCGAACAAGCTCAAACTGAACATCGAATGGAAGCGATGTTGAAATACCGTTTGGATAAAGCTCGTGCGTATCCAAGCCTTCAGGCTCTAAAAATACCTGATGTGAATTTTTATCGGCAAATTTATGAATTTTATCTTCAATCGATGGACAGTAGCGTGGACCCACACCTTCAATTTTACCTGTATACATCGGTGAACGGTCTAAACCACCACGGATAATATCGTGAGTTTTTTCATTGGTATGCGTGATGTAGCAGTTGATCTGTTCCGGATGCATAGACGCATCACCCATGAATGACATGGTTGGAGACGGGAAATCACCCGGCTGTGGTGTCATGACAGAGAAATCAACTGAGCGTGCATCAATACGTGGTGGCGTACCTGTTTTTAAACGACCTACTGGCAAGTTTAATTCACGTAAACGTGCTGCCAATGAAATTGAAGGAGGATCACCAGCACGACCACCGCTCGATTTTTCTAAACCAACGTGAATCACACCACCCAAGAATGTACCTGTTGTTAACACGACAGTTTTCGCATCAAAGCGGATACCCATTTGGGTTACCACACCTTTAACGGTATCGCCTTCCACAATCAGGTCATCTGCAGCCTGCTGGAAAATATCCAGGTTCGCTTGGTTTTCCAATGTTTCACGAATCGCAGCTTTAAAGCGTACACGGTCAGCCTGCGCACGCGTTGCACGAACCGCAGCACCTTTACGTGAATTTAGAATACGGAATTGAATACCGCCTTTATCGGCCGCCAATGCCATGGCACCGCCCAAAGCATCAATTTCACGTACCAGATGAGATTTACCAATACCACCGATGGCCGGGTTACAGCTCATCTGCCCTAAAGTCTCAATGTTATGAGTTAAGAGCAGAGTCTGTCGACCCATACGCGCTGCAGCAAGGGCTGCTTCGGTACCTGCGTGACCGCCACCGATAACAATGACATCGTAAACTTTAGGATAATGCATAATGGTTTGAGAGATAAAAAATGATGACGGAGTATTATATCAAAACTGAACAAAATAAGTTGACAAAATGAGTCGAATTTATTGATGAGAGTTGAATTGATTTGCAATCCCTTAATGTTGCAATGTAATCCGGATTTTCAGACTCGCTATAGAAATTAAACATTTAAGTAAAGTTTTTTACTTGAATAGCATTGTTTAATTTTAATTACTTTTTAAGCTATAGGTTGGGTACATTACTAACAAAGGTATAAAAGATGAATAAGAATATTGTCCTCTCATCCATTCTCTGTGGCTTGTGTCTTGCACCATTTGCAGCTTCAGCAAATGATAAAGTCGAAAAAGTATATGATGCTCAAAGATACCAAAAGGTATGTAAAGGAAAGAGCCAAGGCGCACCAGTCAGTTTTGCATATCGCGGTATTATTTGGAATGGTACTTGTGAACCTCAATTCTTCCCTTCTGCAAAAAATTCTTCCATTACAGGCAATGAAGCTGAGCTAAGCACCGCATGTAGTGGAGATACAGGTGCAACCACAGCGACTATCAACGGGACTGAAGTGAAAGGCAAATGTGCTTTAGGTTTCATGCCTCCTCGTCCTTCAGCTCAATCACAAATGCAAATGCAACAATCCCAACCGCAAATGCAGTCTCAACCGCAAATGCAACAGTCACAACCACAAATGCAAACTCAACCTCAAATGCAGTCACAACCTGAGATGCAACCGCAACAATCTCCATAAAAAGTTAAATTAATTCAAATTATTAACGGGTAAAATAGTTGAATTTTACCCGTTTCATATATTGCTTATTTAAAAATCTTGTTTAAACTCTAAGGAGATCAAAGGATAAAAACAAAAAAGGATATTCCATGGATTCAGGACTCTTTACCCTTTTTTTACCCCTTATCATTGCCTTTATGATGATTGGTTTAGGGCTTGAACTTACTGTTAAAGATTTTCTTCGTATCCGTTATCATCCTAAAGCTATTTTTTTAGCGTTATTTTCACAACAAGTGATTTTGGTTGGCATTGCATTTTTTATTTGTATTTTATTCAAACCGTCTCCACTTTTGGCGGTAGGCTTAATGCTGCTTTCTGCTTCTCCAGGTGGTCCTACAGCAAATTTAATTAGCTATATTTTTAAGGGAGATGTGGCATTAAATCTTACCCTTACCACTCTTAATTCTATTATTTGCATTTTTACCCTGCCTTTTATTGTTAATTTATCCATGCATTATTTTTTAGGCGAATCGCAAAGCATTAGCATGCCTATTGAAAAAATTTTCCAGGTATTTTTAATTATTTTTGTTCCGGTTTGTATAGGGATGCTGATCCGTTTCCTGACCCCCAAAACTGCATTTCGCCTGAATAAACCGATGCGATTATTTTCGGTTATCTTTTTAATTTTAATTTTGTTGTACGCGCTGTATATAGAAAGATTCCACGTCATTGAATATTTTACCGAGATTGGCATTGCCATGGCCTTATTTTGCCTGATCAGTTTTTTAGTGGGCTATCTGGTTCCGTATTTATCTGGAGTTTCCGAAAGACAGGCTCGTGCATGTACCTTTGAAGTGGGAATTCACAATACTGGTCTGGCGCTGACAATTGCACTTTCAGTATTATCCAATACCACCATTGCGATCCCGGCAGGGATTTATACTATTTTTATGTATATTTTCGCCTTTGCATTTGGTTTTATCCTGACCAAAAACCCACAACTGCTGAATAAAACCAATACACGCACTTTAAATGGCTAAACGACATCTGCCCTGTTGAGACAATACTTTAATCAACACGTATATGAGTCATCAGTTTAAAATTTTGTCATTCACTCTTCTAAAATCAACCATGAAAATGCCTCGCTGCAGAGGCATATATATGAAATTCACTCCTTGTTATTGATATCAAGCTGGAGTATTAAACCATATATATATTTGTTCATACATCTATGTGATCACCAGAGCTGCATAGTAAAAAAATCAGTAAAAACTTAACTCAACAAGAATAAATAAGACAGGAGATTTCAAATGGATTCAGGAATCATCACTATTTTACTGCCTTTGGCGCTAGCTATTATTATGGTGGGCTTGGGCCTGGAGCTCACGCCAAGAGACTTTGCCAGAGTCACAAAACACCCCAAAGCCGTTTTAATTGCGCTATTTTGCCAATTAGTCCTTTTAGTGGGTATTGCATTTGTTCTGTGTAAGGTTTTGGCTCTCCCTCCTTTGTTGGCAGTA
>NZ_DJDC01000049.1:14899-17547 GCF_002430855.1 Acinetobacter sp. UBA5934
AGCTTCTCCGGGTGGCAGTACCGCCAATTTGTTTAGCTATCTATTTAAAGGTGATTTAGCACTCAACATCACCCTGACTGCAATTAATTCAGTGATTGCTGCGCTAACCTTACCTCTTATTGTCAACTTTGCCATTCAACACTTTATCAATGACGGACAACAGATTAACTTACAGTTCAGTAAAATCCTGCAAGTCTTTGCCATTATCATTGTCCCGGTTTGTATAGGTATGCTGATCCGGCACTATGCCCCACATTTCACAGAAAAATTAAATAAATCACTACGCATCTTCGCTGTTCTATTTTTAATCTCCATTATTATTGGCGCAATTGTCAGTGAACGTCAGAATATTACTGAATACCTGGCTCAAGTGGGCATTGCAACTGCGCTGTTCTGCATGTTCAGCCTGTGTATCGGATACTTCTTGCCGCGGCTGTTCGGTATTAACAGTGCACAAGCACGTGCCTGTGCCTTTGAAATTGGCATTCACAACAGCACCCTGGCCATGACTATTGCACTGACCGTGATGGCGAACTCCACCGTTGCCATGCCAGCTGCAGTATATTCCATTTTCATGTATATCTTCGCCGCGCTCTTTGGCATGTTCTTGAATAAAATCGCGCCACATCCAGCGCCTATAGCGACCTGATTCAGCTTGCATAATAAAGGACGTCAATGTATGTCCTTTTCTTTTTTCAGGATAGTTTTTATCAATATATAGTGGTTTCATCCTGAGTTCCGTTACAATGGCATCTTTATAAAGACAAATTTAGGTTATCTCCGTGAAGTGGTTACAAATTCATATTACTGTTGAGCAAGCTCAAGTTGATTTTACTGAAACCCTGTTAAGTTCATTAGGTGCGGTAAGCGTAACTTTAGATGATGCTGAAAATCAGGACTTGCTTGAACCGCTTCCAGGTGAAACGCCTCTCTGGAATAAAGTGATTGTAACTGGCATCTATGCGCAGGAAGAAGACGAAGAAATTGATGTAGATGCGCTAGTGACCTTTATTACTGCACAGATGCCTGAGGCACCATTACGTTACGAGTTTATTGAAGATCAGGAATGGGAACGTACCTGGATGGATGCCTACGAACCTATTCAGATTGCCGAGAAATACTGGATTGTACCTGAATGGATGGAAGCTCCGGAAGCTGATGCCGTGAACATTAAGCTTGATCCAGGTCTGGCTTTTGGTACTGGTAACCATGCCTCAACCTTCCTTTGTCTGCAATGGCTCGGTCAAACCGATGTGAAAGATAAAATTGTGATCGACTATGGTTGTGGTTCAGGCATTTTAGGCGTTGCCGCTTTATTGCTGGGTGCAAAAAAAGTGTATGCCACTGATATTGATCCGCAAGCTGTGTTGGCGACCCAACAAAATGCCGAACTGAATGGTGTACTGGAAAATCTGTTTGTAGGTCTGCCAGACGAGTTCAATGAAGAACTGAAGGATCAGAAAGCCGATGTGTTTGTTGCCAACATTCTTGCAGGTCCTTTAATGGCCCTTGCGCCTGAATTCGCAACTTTGGTTAAATCTGAGGGAGAGTTCGCACTTGCCGGTATATTAGAAGAGCAAGTTGCTGATGTTTCTAGTGTTTATTCTGAATTTTTTGATATACTGCAAATCGAAAAACGTGACGAACATTGGTGTCGAATTTCGGGTAAACGCCAAAATACCCAAGCAAACCTTGAATAGACTATGAGCGAAAAACAAACCTCCTGCCCTAACTGTTTGACCAAGTACAAAGTCTCTGTGGCTCAACTTACAGTTGCTCGCGGGATGGTTTGTTGTGCAAAATGCTCAACCAATTTTAATGCCTTGACCCATCTGGTGGTAGACAAAGAAGAAACTTTCTCTACTGCCACTCAAACAAATTCATCTTTAAATCCAGTTCAAGAAGCCTATGCATCTCATGAACTGTCGTCTGATCTGTTCATTGGCAATCAAAAAGCAGAACAACATTTATTAGACATTTACGATCGTAAAGTCGAAAACTCAAATATTGATTTAAAGACCTATCTGAATAACTTAAATTATTTTAGTACTGATCCTATTGGCAACTATCCCGCACTGAACTGGTCAGAAAAAGCTGAACAGGAAAAAAAATATGGTGCGGGGCATTATGTTTTATGGGGGATAATTAACTTATGTTTAGTCAGTTTACTTATTTTGCAGTTTTTCTGGTTTAATCCGAAAATTTTAAACAACAGTCCGGTCATTAGTGCTCTGTTTAATACTGCATGTCAGGCATTTAAATGTTCAATTATGGAAGAGAATTATCGTCTGATCTCCACCAACAAGGTAAAGGTTAAACAAATTTCCCGACAAAAAACCCAGTTCACTGGAGAACTGATTAACTATCATACCCAAAGTTTGGCCCTTCCAATGATCAAGGTAAATTTGAAAGAGAATGGGGAAACGATCTCGACCTATTCCTTTATGCCTTCTGAATATTTAATTGAAAGTCTTCAAGGAATTCAACGAATCCCTCAGAATAGTCCTTTCAAATTCAAATTTAGCATTCCGGTAGCACGCAAAAGCTTTGACACTTATAGTTTAGAAATAATTCGTCCGTAATATTGAAAAAAACTATTAAAAAATACAAAAAAATGTAAAAAAAATGCAGTTTTCTTGCTCACTTTT
>NZ_DJDC01000087.1:0-8559 GCF_002430855.1 Acinetobacter sp. UBA5934
TAATGTCCATCGCTTCACGATTTGGCATAAAAGCTGGATATAAAAGTGCTTTCGGGGTATATACCGGTGATCTTGTTTTAATTCTACTGACCGCGCTGGGTGCAGCTTCATTACTGCATACTTTCCCTTGGGTATTTACCTTACTGAAAATTATTGGCGCAATTTACTTAAGTTATCTGGGAATAAAATTACTGATTGCTGCCTACCACACCTGGAATGCCCTTCATTCCACAACGCAAGTATCTACAGTAGAAAAAAATATTGAACAACTCAATCCGTTTAAAACAGCTTTAACCATCAGTATTTTAAACCCTAAAGCCATTTTATTTTATTTGTCTTTTTTCGTGCAGTTTGTCGATCCGGCCTATCCTTATCCCGCAATTACCTTTACTGCACTTGCACTCATTCTGCAGATCATTAGCATGAGTTATTTAACTGTTCTGATTTTTTCTGGCGCAAAACTCGCGTCTTATTTTACCTCACGCTATAAAGTGACCCCCTCATGTGTAGCAGCTGTAGGACTGTTATTTTGTGGCTTTGGTCTTAAACTTGCGACCTCAACCTTGTAGTTTTTTCACAGACAACAGCACATTAAAGTTATCAACACTCTACAAATTAGAGCAATGATGTCTTTGCGCTTGAAAATGAAAAGCGTATGATTAGTACGCTTTTCCACTATTATAAGATTACCATTGCAAAGGATTTATGCAAAAACTTCTCCAAGACTTCTCCATTCCTGCTGTCTTTGCAGGTTTTATTACCTTCCTTGTCGGTATCAGTGTTTCCTCCGTATTGGTGATTCAATCGGCTCAACTTTTGGGCGCATCCACAGCACAAATCACCTCCTGGTTCTGGGCACTGGGTTTGGGCATTGGTTTAAGCGGTTTAATCCTGTCCTGGAAGTTTAAATATCCTGTTGCAACCTCATGGTCAACCGCAGGGCTGGCATTAATTCTGGCCACCGCCAATGGTTATAATCTTTATGAAGCGATTGGGGCATTTTTAGTTTGTGGATTGCTGACGGCGATTTTAGGTTTTTCCGGTATTTTTCAGAAAGTTTTAACCTATATTCCGCAAAGTTTAACCAGTGCCATGCTGGCAGGTGTGTTGCTGAAATTTGGTATTGCACTGTTTGCCAGCATGCAAAATGACTGGGGCTTTATTCTGTCATTATTGGCCGTCTATATTCTGTCTAAACGACTATCTCCACGTTATAGCATTGTCATCACGGTAATTGCCGGTATTGCACTGTGTCCTCTATTTTTACAGTTTCATACTTCAACCATTCATTTCAGTCTGGCTCAACCCGTATGGATGGCGCCTGAATTTAGCTGGTCGGCCATTTTCAGTTTGGCTCTCCCCTTGTTTGTTATTAACATGGCATCGCAATATTTGCCCGGTCTTGCCATGATCAAAAGCTATGGTTATGAACCAAATGTAAACCAACTGATCGGCTGGACCGGAGCAGCACAAACCATTTTCGCGCCTTTTGGATGTTTTTCCGTGAATATTGCCGCCATTAGCGCGGCTATCAGTCTGGATGATCAGGCGCATCCTGACAGCAAAAAACGTTATATTGCCGGTATGAGCTGCGGCTTCTTTTATATCTTGATGGGTGTGTTTGCCGCGACACTGACCAGTATTTTAATGTCTTTCCCTGGCGTATTTATTACTGCTTTGGCGGGTATTGCGCTATTAGGAACCATTGGTCATAACATTGCGCTGGCCTTTCATCAGGCTGCTGAACGAGAAGCTGTGCTACTGACCTTTTTATTTAGTGCTTCCGGTATTCAGTTTTTCGGTATTGGTTCAGCTTTTTGGGGACTATTATTTGGACTTGTTGTTCACTTCATTTTCAAGTTTAGAACACACTCATCCCTCAAATAACATCTATCTTTAGTCGTTGTATTTTTGTACTTATATCTTTCTCGGGAGGATATAAGTTCAATGATCAATTAATATTTTGCCTGCGACGTGCATGAATTGATAAGTTAATCTCCGTTTTAGCCAGGTCGTTGTATAGGGTCAATGCCCCACTGATTTAGAAAAGACATTCATCACAATAACGCCACCGATAATCATGGCAATTCCAATCACAGCAGGCAAATCCAGACTTTGACGGAATATAAAAAATCCAATCAAGGCGGTCAATACAATTCCTACACCGCTCCATATCGCATAGGCAATGCCTAAAGGAATAGTTTTAAGGACTTGAGAGAGCAAATAAAATGAAATTACATAAAAGATAAAAACCAACAGGCTCGGAACCAGTTGAGTAAAACCTTCAGATTTAACTAAAAATGTTGAACCGGTGACTTCGGAAATAATCGCCAAAGCCAGCAAGATATAAGCCAGCAGCAGTGGATTCATATCCTTTTCTCCTTAATCTGTCATTCAAATACTACTTCCACAGAGATTAAGCGCCATCTAACTTAAAATGTTTACCTATCTCAAATAAGCCTAAAAAGATAAGTCACTATATTTTTGAATAAATTGAATCGTTTGCTGAAATGTCTGCTGACTGGCTTTTTTACCCATCATAAATTGGTATTCATGAACTAAAAATTCTTTGCTATTGGGATAAAATACCCCAGTTACAGGTATGTTTTTACGCATCAGAGCATCAGCAAAAGGGACAGACTGAGTTTTGGTTAAAAAGTCTTTATTGCCCCCACTAATGAACACCGGTGGATAGTTTTCTGTGAGATATTGAATAGGAGAAATACCTTTTAAAAATTCAGTATCATCTTTTTTATTGCCCGTATAAGCCTGCACCAAATTAAATATGCCCCACTCGATCAGTTTCAGTTCATCTGGAGCAGTATGAATAAAGGCATTTAGATCATAAATCCCGCAATGCAAGATCAAACCTTTAATTTGCTCACGTTGAATTAACGGCCTAATAGCAGACTGCTGGGCAAAATCCGGATTGCTGAGCAAAGCCGCATAATGACTGACTAAATTGGCACCTGCCGAGTCACCTGCCAGATAGAGTTGCTGTGCATTAATCTGGTAAGTATCGGCATGATCACTAATATATTTTAAGGCCTGATTAATCTGAAGTAACTGCTGCGGATAAATCGTTTGCGGAGCAAATTGGTATTCGACAGAAATCACGTTATAGCCTTGATCAGCCAACCGCTTGAAGTAACCTCGAGCATGTTCTTTGGAACCTGAAATCCAGCCGCCTCCATGCACCCAGACCACAGTTGGCCGGACTCCCAACTCGGCAATGTCGCGGGGCTGGTAAATATCTAGGTGCAGCGCCGGATTTTGCATATATACAATATTTTTCAGTGCCAAAGTTGCTGGAGCATGCTGATCAATAAATTTTTTCTGAATAGTGGTTGAAGCATTAAATACGCCGGCAATGAGCTTGCTACTACTTTGGATATTCTGACAACCACTACTGGATAGTGCCGCAACTAAACATAAACTTAGATTAAAAGATTTGGAATGCACAGTTTGCCCTATCAGTTTTCCCCTTAAAATTTTGCGGGGCATTATCATGTTTTGGGCATTTTAATCCCTGTTTAAACATTTAGAAATACTTGCTCTGAATGTTGAGTTTTTAACTCAGTTTTTAATGCCAAGCAGCGCACACTTATATTTATGATTTTTATATAATTTAATGAATTTTAAAACAATTTTCACAGACTAAATTGATCAATCCGACACAATGTGCTATCTATAAATAATGGCTACATAATAAACACTAAGGAATCGTTCTTATGACTTATCAAAATATTTTAGTCCCAGTTGACGGCTCTGACATTTCTTTCTCCGCGGTGAAAAATGCCGCACAAATTGCTAAAGCATTTTCCAGCCAATTGACCCTGATCAGTCTGGTCACTGAAGATCCATTTTCTGAAGCAGATTTCTATTATCCCTCTCCAATCATGAAAGAATATTTTGTTGAGGCTTATGCCAATGCCGAAAAAGCATTAGAAAAAGCCAAAGCCATTGCTGCCGAAAATGGGATTATTGCAACGCCTCAAATTATTAAGGGAAATATCTCGGAAGAAGGCATTATTAATACGGCGGAAAAATTGAAAACAGACCTGATTGTGATAGGTTCTCATGGGCGTAAAGGCTTTCAAAAATTCTTGATGGGCAGCTTTGCTCAGGATGTTTTAAAAACCACCAAGCTGCCTGTTCTGGTTGTAAAAGAATAAGTTAAAACACGAGCCTTGCATTGCATGTCAGGCTCATTTTATCGGTTCCTTCCTTTCATAAAATAGTCATCATAACGGACTATAAATCATTCGTATTTTTATCAATTCAGCTATATTCATAAGGAAATTTCATGACTTATAAACATATTTTAGTTCCAGTAGATGAATCCCCTATTTCTTATGCAGCTGTTGAACAAGCTTTAGCCCTAGCCAAACCTTTAAATAGTCAAGTCACCATCACCAGTGTCATTGCTGTAGATCCCTTTGTTGGTGTTGATTTTTATAAGGTCGCACCCGCAATTACCGATTATTTTATGCAAGCTGAAAAAAGTGCGCAGTTACGTCTGGCAGAAATCAAGCAATCTTTCATTCGTGATGGTATTACTGTGGATACAAAAATTGTGCGCGGTGTATCGCCAGCTGAAGGCATTATGCATGTTGCGGATGAAGTCGGTGCCGATCTCATTATTATGGGTTCGCATGGTCGAACCGGATTTAAAAAATTAGTATTAGGAAGCGTGGCCCAAGAAGTATTAACCCAATCGCCAATTCCAGTACTGATTATGAAAGTATAAGCCATAAAAAAGTCCCTACATTACAGGGACTTTTTTCTATCCATCTTTTCATCATCTGCTTAGAGTATGTTCTAAGCATTTGTTTTAGAAATATGCTGATATAAAGTTTGCAGGTAAATTTCTGCTTCCAGTTTGCTGTCAAAGTTCTTTTGATAGCTTCCCGTAGCTTGAATATTATTTGGCGTATATTCAATCATAACCACAAATTTTCCGTCATGGACATTTTTTGAAACTCGAATCGCAATAATATGTTGAGAGTTCAAGTAAAAACCATCTTCAATTTTAACTAACAAAACCAATCTCCAGTCTACTTAGCAAAATGACAGGCTAATGCAATCACAGTCTGTTAAATGATAAAAGCTCATCCTGAGATGAGCTTCAATATACATATATTACCCTTAAAGGGTGATTAATTCGACACTTCCAATGTGATTATTCAATATGTATTTTGTCTTACTATGATAGGATTTGATGAAGTTAGTCTAAATAATAAGCCGCGCTTTCAGAAAGTTAAATGAATGAATTATTAACTAAAAAGCCTTTTTCCGATTGTCATCAGAAGAAGGCTTTTTCTACTTAGGCAGTGATGGTTGAGTTATATGCTCAACATACTGTTTAAAGTTTCCGTTACGTTTTTAGATTTCACTTGTGGCTTTAACGCTTCCAGTGCAGTTTTTACTTCTGTACGTTGTGGCTCTGCCAAAGTGTACCAGCGAGAAAGCACTTGTAATAAACGTGAACCAACAATCGGGTTTTTCTGATCCAGATATTTAGCTAAATTAATATAGTGCTGTACGCCAAAACTCCAGGTATTCACCGGATTGGCATTTAAACCACCACTTACCGCACGAATACGGTTTGGTGTACCCAAATCATAGTCCGGATGTGAAGTTAAATATTGAATCGTTTCCTCAGTTGCTTTCGGATGTGCAGCCTGTACCATAAACCATTGATCTAGTGACAAAGCTTCATCTTCAAAGCGGCTATAGAAGTCTGCTAAAGCTTCTTGAGCTTGTGGTGCATCATTCCAGACCAGAACTTTAAGTGCACCTAAACGTTCAGACATATTACCGGTATGATACTGCTCATATGCTAAATCAAAGGCTGATACATCACCTTGACGTGCAATCATACTCAGCATAATGTTTCTGAGTGCGCGAACACCCATCGCTTGCGAGAATTCACTTTGGTTATCAGGATCTAATTCCAGATAGGTTTCTTTGCAGAACGAACCAAATTCACGTGCCAATGTGTCCAGTAAAGCGTTACGCTGTTCCTGGATTTTGGCCGGCTGATAATCTGCATCAATACGGCTACCCAAATACCCTTCTGTAGGTACATCAAACAAACGTGAAGCCAACAGCGGATCTTTTTGAATGACTTCAGGCAAGGTATTTTTCATGGCTTGAATATAAATATCAGCCTCATGACCTTCCAGTAAAATTCGTTCCAGCAAGGTTTGAGTGGCTTGCCACTGGTTAAAACCGTTGGTTTCATATTGCATCAAGAACGCCAGCTCTTGATCTGAATAATTGAATTCCAGATTGACCGGAGCAGAGAAATTACGCAGCAATGACACTACAGGTTTCGCTGTGATGCCGCTAAATTCAATCGTTGCTTCTGCCTGATCAAATAAATACATGCCATCTTTTACCCCATTTTCAAATAAGGCTTTTGACTGCAAGGTATATTGCTCGCCTGTTTCTGCATTAAACAGTGCCAAAGCCACTGGGATGGGTACAGCTTTTAAATTTGGATATTTTGCATTCGCTTTTAAACTTTGTTTAAAGCTTAAACGATAGCTTTGAGTCGCAGCATCGTACTCACCTTTGGCTTCCAGTTTTGGTGTTCCAGGCTGGTTGTACCAAATCAGAAATGCTGATAAATCTACACCAGAACCCGCAGTCAATGAAGAAATCCAGTCTTCAACTGTCACCGCCTGACCATCATGACGGCGGAAATATTCGTCCGTACCTTGACGGAATTTTTCTTTGCCGAGTAAGGTTGACATCATGCGGTTAATTTCTGCACCTTTTTCGTACACAGTCGCGGTATAGAAGTTATTAATTTCGACAAAATGATCTGGACGTGGCGGATGCGAAAGCGGACCTGAATCTTCAGGGAATTGATGCGCTTTGAGTACCGCGACATCATCAATACGTTGTACCGCAGCAGACTGTAAATCTTCCGAGAAAGACTGGTCACGGAATACGGTTAAGCCTTCTTTCAAGCACAATTGGAACCAGTCACGACAGGTAATCCGGTTACCCGTCCAGTTATGGAAATATTCATGCGCAATCACAGACTGCACCCGCATGATGGCAGCATCTGTCGTGAATTCTTCATCAGCCAGCACACAAGACGTATTAAAGATATTTAAACCTTTATTTTCCATGGCACCCATATTGAATGCGCTTGTTGCGACAATCATGTAGTTGTCCAGATCATACGGACGACCATAATGTTCTTCATCCCATCGCATCGAATGTTTTAGGGCTTCCATCGCAATGTGACATTTAGGAATATCTTTTTCTTCGGCATAAATTTCTAGTGCAACGTTACGGCCTTCAGACGTCACATAAGAATCTTTTAACACCGCCAAATCACCAATCACGCAGGCAAACAGGTAGCTTGGTTTTTTGGTCGGATCTTGCCAGATAGTATAGTGACGGCCTTCGCCTGCCTCACCCGCTTCCATCAGGTTACCATTGGCTAAAAGTACCGGGAATTTTTTATCGGCTTCTACGCGTGTGGTAAATACAGACAGCACATCCGGACGGTCCGGATAGAAAGTAATTTTACGGAAACCTTCAGGTTCGTTTTGGGTGACAAATAAATCATCGCTGGCTTGGTACAAACCTTCAAGCTGGGTATTGCTTTCCGGATGAATAACAACTTCTGTTTCAAGAATGACTTCATTCGGTGCATTGGCAATCACCAGCTGTTCAGCATCAAGGGTGTAGTCTGCTTCAGTCAGTAGCTTGCCGTTTAACGTGATGGATTTTAATTCCAGATCACGCCCGAGCAGCACCAAATCCCCAGCAGTCTGGCGCTTCATCACCAATGCTGCATTCACATTGGTATGATCGGTATGCACCTGAATATCCAAGTTGATTGAATCAACCAGAAAAGAAGGTTTTTGATAGTCTTTTAAATAAACAGTCTGGTCTGCTTCAACCACTGGGTTTGCCGCGATATTCATATGATGTCCTAATCCTGTCGTTCTTAAGCCAAGACTTTGTTCTTGTGAAATGCTTCGATCATACGACAACTTTCACAATCTGTCTGTGCGGTTGGTTTGAGTTATATATGGGCATATTGCTGCCAGTTTTCAATTCAGGTTATGTACATTGGTACATTTAATGTCCCTATTGATGATTTAAAGTACATAAATGCACGATTTGGATCATTTTAATCTTAAATACTGCTCTGATTATTCAATTTAAAAAAGAGGATGCGAACAAGACTTATTTTTCATAAATGACTGTATAAATTAAATTTTTTCGATGCAATAAAAATATTTAACTCAAATTGACACTAATTTTCAAGATGACTACATTTTGAGCACGTTTTTTGCTTGTATTCATCTGTGTAAAGCGCACTATAAAAAGTAAAGCAAAACTAGAAGAGGTGTATGATGTATTTAAAAGACCATATTGTTCGCGTCGAGAATATCAAAACCATGCAAACGCTTGATGCTGCAGGAATCGATCACAAAGTCATTGCCATGTTTATGAGCTGTGAAGGAATTCCAATGCAGTCGATTGATATTTGTACAATTCTGAATAACTACGATGCCTTAGGGAGCT
>NZ_DJDC01000087.1:8676-15921 GCF_002430855.1 Acinetobacter sp. UBA5934
AAATTCCCTCCAAAAAAGTTCAGGCTTTAATTAATGCAAAGCAGTTAGGCGAAGAGGATGATTCACTACCTTGCCCTGCCTCTTATTAATTACCAGATTTATACGCTCTGATTAACATTGTTTTTTATTGTGGAGATGAAATTCGAGTTTTCATCTCTACATTCATTCATTTATAAGCTTAGGCTATTTTTCAAACCTACTATAAACGGATGGGCTGCACTTAACGAATTATTTGCTATTCGGCCCTATTCCGTCACGTCGCAGCAAAAGACCCGTGTATAATCGATGGCATGATTAACCCGACTTTTGATTGATTCTTTCCATGCTCCTTCAGATTCTGCAAAAACAGCTCGATGAAAGTACATCATGCCCGTTGTGTCAGGCATCTATGTTCTGGATTGAAGCAGAACAATACGATCAAGCACTTAATTTTCATGAATGTAGTCACTGCCAACATCGGGTATTTCAGGATGGTCGCACCAACTGTCATTGTGACAAATGCCTCGTCAATCGAAAAAAAATGCTCACTGAAACGCGTCTGCAAGAGCAGCGCAAACTAAAGTCCAAAGAGAAAGATGCTGTTGAATATCGACTCGATCAAATCAGTTTTTTAAACAAATTATTTTTACTCAGTATCTTGGACAATCAAGTTCAAGAACATACTAACCATCATGAATACATCGATTGGGAAAGCATCAAATACCATTCGATTACCCCGAACTATTTGTTCCAAAATTATTTGGTCAAACAGCTGGTAAAAGAACAAATCCTGATTGCCAAAGATTTTGCCTCAGAGGCACATCAGTACTATGTTAATGTGCGTTTAGACGGTTATTCAGAACCGAGTCTGTTTAGCATTACCCAGCAACTTCGCAACTGGTTTTATGAAAATTTAACCATGGGCGTGCCCTTTAAAAATGCCGATGAAGTAAAAAATGTACTTTATTTGGTGCTTTATCAGGAAATTATTCAGTTTGCCCAGTTTTATTGCCGCACTTGGGGCATTCAAATTGCCGGAAATAACAGTTTTCAGACCTTTTGTTATCGCCTGATGGATTCATTGGCGGTGGGGCAAATCTATTATCTGGTGCAAACTGCACTAGAATATTTGCATCAGCAAAAAGCCTTGCAAGTACGTAATGAAAACTTTATTAACACTAATTTGTTAAAGAAAACCTTGCAGCAATATCGTGACCGTGCCGTGACCGAAAAATGGGAAACATCTACCCTGCCGCGTCCGCACAATATTCCTTTTAGCAAAATAAGCGAAATCCTGTTTTTCCGCTTTCTCGGCTATGATGAGAGTATTTTTTTCCAGCCAATCTGGCGGATCTGGAAAAAGATTGAACCGCGCTTAAGCTTCTATTCACAAAAACGCTGTATGTATTGCGGTTCTAATGAGCTTACTGTGGATTATGATGCTGAAAATTATGTGACACTCTGCTGCCGCAGCTGTAAGCATCAAGACCACTATTTTACTCAATAGTATTTCACCCAATAAATGGTGATCTACTATGTCCAGTCTCTGCAATCAGATATATAACTTAAGGAATAATCCTATGGATCGAACTTCAACATTGGTCGAGCATATTGTTGAAGCATGGACACAGCTGCAAACCGAGCAGCCTTTGGTGCAATGCATTACCAACAGCGTTGCAGCCAATTATGCAGCCAATATTTTGCTGGCTGCCGGTGCTTCACCTGCCATGATTGACAATCCATTCGAAGCCGAAAGTTTTACCACTATTTCCGCTGCACTGAGCATTAATCTGGGTACACCCACCAATGAACAAATGCAGGCCATGCAAATTTCTGCACAAACGGCGCAGCGTACCTGTATCCCTTGGGTGCTTGATCCAGTCGGTTATGGCCCCGTTTTAAAATGGCGCTCGGCTATGGTGGATGAGTTACTGCAATATCATCCCACGGTTATTCGCGGTAATGCTTCAGAAATTAGTAACCTTGCAGGCAATCAGGTGCTCTCCAAAGGCGTCGATAGCACGCTGGATAGCGCCGATGTCTATAACCAAGCCAAAGTATTGTTAGCACATGCTGAATGCATCGCCATTTCAGGTGAATCGGATTTTATTTTAAGCAAAGAACTTGATGCTGTAATTCAGGTCAATGGTGGCTCTTATTTACAACCAAAAGTTACCGCAACAGGCTGTGCACTCGGTGCTTTAATCGCAGCTTACTGTGCTGTAACTACAGCGACGATTGCCACCATTGCTGCACATACGCATTTTGCCATTGCAGGAAAATTGGCATTTGAAAAAGCGCAAACAATTGGTCAGTTTAATGTTGCATTTATGGATTACATCCATAGTTTGAATCCTGATTTAATTCAGCAATATGCCGATATTAAAATTCTTGAAATCTAAAAAATATCCATGTTGATGATTCTGCATAGAGCTTTATTTTAGTTTTTAAACAGTAGGATAAACCCGTTTTTCAGCAGGATATACTCAATGGAACTTAGACATTTACGTTACTTTGTGGCTTTGGCTGAAGAACTCAATTTTACCCGTGCTGCACAAAAACTCTGTACTGTAAAGCCTTCCCTCAGCCAGCAAATTAAAGATTTAGAGGAAGAAGTCGGCGTACAACTGATCGACCGAAGTACTCGACAAATAGCCCTGACTGCAGAGGGACAAGGCTTTCTCAAATATGCCCTGGAATCGATTAAATACGCAGAACTTGCAGTTGCTCATGCACGTCAAATCGCCAATCAGGGTCAGCAACAGCTGTTTATTGGCGTATTGCATGTGGCGGAAATGACCATTATCCCTCACATCATTCAACAGGTTCGTGCTCAGTTTCCGCAGGTCGATCTTAAAATCAGAAGTTTATCCTGTAGCGAGCAATTTCAAGCACTGAAAAATTCCGAACTGGATTTGATTTTTAGCCGCGTGTGGATGGATGATCCGCTTTATAGCAGCACTATGCTGTTTGAAGAAAATTTATTATGTGTTGCCCATCAAACCTATATTGCCAAGCGTAAAATTCAGGACTTAAGACAAATTCAAAATGATGACTTTATTGTCTGTGACCAGCTCTTTTCTCCAGTGTTCTATCAGCGAATTCAACAGTTCACTGAAAAAGAAAATTTAAAACTGCAATATAAATATCAAGTTACCAATGCCTTACAGCATATCAATCTCATCAATATGGGTTTGGGCTGGAGTTTTATTCCTGAATATGCACGGCAATTGCTGAACCCGAATGTACAGGCAATTGAACTGAAACAAGACTTGCCGACCTTACCGCTGTATGCCAGTTATCGAACAGATGCCGAAAATCCAGTTTTGCAATTTACCGCAAAAATCATTCAGCAATCTGTTCAACGACAGCAGGTTTCAAAATAACTTTTAAAAACCTGAATTAAGCGATTTGATACTGCATTTGTTCTAACACATGCGTTAATTTCTGCAAGGCTTCGGCATCATCATAGAGTGCTTCTTGATAGCGCCATGCCACATAACCATCCGGACGAACCAGCAACATCCCTGCTTCAGCAATTTCACAAGTTTTTTGCCAGGTGCCGTAAACATCTTTGACTTCTTGCCCAATGGTCACAACATCTAGATAAGTTAAACCTAATTGTTCAGCAGCCTTTTTCCAGGCTGTACCGGATAAACCAGTCACTAAAGTAAGTTTGCCATTTCCGACGATATCCAGAGTAGAAACCTTCTGACCATTTTTCGCATCAATTAACCAGCAATGTGGAATTTTCGCTCCAGGACGAGAAGTTGCCTGTAAATACAATTGCGGATCAGCTTGCCATTGCTCTTCATTTTCATCCTCCAAAACCACGGCAACGGATTGATAACGCTGATTCAGCTCTACACCTTGCGCATTGAACTCAAAGTTTTTAATTTCCAAGGCATGATTCAGTTGAGTACGCAATTCAGCCGCTTCTGCTGTCGGTGCATTCAGTCGATCTAACAATTGCTGGGTGGTTTCAATGCCTTGATCAAAACCGAAAACATCTTTCAGATACTTGTAGTCCATGCGAGACTGGTTGGCACGCGCGACAATTTGTTGTCCCACCGGCACACGTTCCTCACTATAAGAATTCAACAAATCTGCTTTCGCCCAATCTTTAATGACAAAAGCCAGTTTCCATGCCAAGTTAAATGCATCTTGAATACAGGTATTTGAACCTAAACCACTCGATGGTGGATGACGATGCACGGCATCCCCGCCACAGAAAACCCGACCGACTGAATAATGCTTGGCAAACGCCTGATTCACATACCATGCCGATACATTTTGAACCTCAATATCGACATCATCCGTGCCAATGAAGGTATGAATACGCTGGATGATTTGTTCTTCGGTATATTGCGGCTCACCTTTAGAGATATCAAATCCCCAACCTGCAATCCAGTCATTCCATGGAGAAATGGCACGCAGCAAGCCCATACCAATTTCACCAAAACCTGCGGCAGGATTTACAATCCAATGCAAAATGCTTGGACGATGTTGCACATACTTAGTCAAGTCAGCTTTAAAACGGACATAAGTCGTGCCCGCACGCGCCATATGACCTTCAATCGGAAGACCAATTTTCTCCACGATTTTAGAGCGTGCCCCATCCATCCCCACCAAATACTTGGCACGAACCGAATATTTTCGATTTTCCAATCGGTCTAAAAACCAGACCGTAACGCCCGTCTCATCTTGTTCATGATCTAGATATTCGGTGTTGTAAAATAGATTTGCACCACGCGCAACCGCATGCTTCACCAGCAGCGCTTCCATTTCGGGTTGCACCAAATCGAATAAAGGCGAAGGACTACCCTTCACATAATCGCCATGACGTAAATCACCCGTTCCCCACGCCTGGATACGCGCAATTTCTTCACCAATCAAACTGGTGGTGATCATGCTTTCCCCCATGTGTTGCCATGGAGTTGCCATATTTTTGGCTTCTTCTTCCAAGCCAAATTCACGCAATACTTCTACTGCACGCTGATTGGTAATGTGCGCACGTGGAGAATTTGCCAGACCATTAAACTGGGTATAAAAACGGACTGAAATCCCATAAGTGGCCAAAGCTAAAGCCGTCGTTGCACCTGCCGGGCCTGTACCAATCACCACCACATCCGTATTGAAAGGCTGATTTGACATCCCGTTTCCTTATTCAATTCACTTAAATGTGCACATCCACATCATTGGATTGCTTTTATTGAACTATAAGGAAAATGTCGAGATTATTTAAAAACTATCAAAACTAACTATAGTCATATGCATCTGAGCTATAGAAGCTCAAAGGATGCTGATATTTTCAAGTGTGATAAGTGTTTTTGCTTATGCTTTCTTTATACAAACTGAGAAATTTAAAGTAGAGGATTCAGTTAGTCTCTAGAGAATAAAATTTAATACACTTTGCGATCTAAAAATAAATTAAAGATGGTTTCCAAAATGGTTTTTAAATCCAATTTACAGATACACAGCAAGCCCATACCATCAAAATAGTCAGGCACATGCTGCATAAAAAAATTGATATGTGGCGTTGCCTTATTTCTAAGTTTTTGAATGTGTTCAGGTGTGGTTTGCGGCATCACATAAGGATAAACAAAAATATCTTCTCGGCGCTTGCATATTTCCTGCTTGCGCTGCTGCATCATCTCCAGAACCTTTAAATATTCTTGAGGAATTTCTCTTCCTTTACGTGGGTAGAAATTTTGTGAACGAGATGCAAAATAGGTATAAATTTTAGGCTGTATGACGGTAGGTACATACCATAAGGGAATAGTAGGATGGCGAATCCGGTGATTAATCGCAACCCGGATTGCAGTTTTAAGTGTCCTGTTACCTTTGCGATAAGCCGGTAAAATACTTGCCCGCGAACTCACCACAAAGATTGGATGACCTTGTAAAGAAAGCTTAAGTACCGGAATAATATTTTGCCCAACCAGTGTATCTTTAAGATAATAATGAACCACCAGAACTGAAACAGCATCTGGATCATAGATAAAATTATAAATATCTTGTTCACAAGAAGCTGGAAAAATTTGCTGGTCAAATTCACAGATCATTTTAAAAAAACGATTTTTTTGTTCAAATGCAAGTTGTGCAAAATCTACAATCGTTTCGGTAATACGCATCAAATTGATCCATTTTTTTGATATATATCAATTATTACTGTTTTTAGTTTAATTAGATATCACTAAATATGGTGATTTAGTGAAAGTTCATCAGTTTTTACCACCTAGTTCTAATATTGCTGTGGCAATCCTGGTCAATAAAAACCAATGTAAAGCACAATAAAAAAGCCCAGCAGAGCAAGCTGTCAGGCTTTTTCAAAAGTTCAAAAAGAATGGATGAGAAAAAGATATTAATCTCTTTCTTTATCTTGAATCCTTAATCACTATCTCTCGCGATACGTAATCAACACGGACTTAATCCGATTCTCTTCCAGTTCAGTCACTTCAAAATGAATACCATGATATTCCAGTTGAGCTCCCAAACTTACCTTACCGTGAGTCTTATCTAAAATCAGACCGGCAAGACTGATATAACCAGCCTCTTCTTCCACCAGATCCATCATGCCCAGCTCCAGTTCAAGCTGATATACATCGAGCATGCCAGAGGCTTTCCAGGTGTGATCATTAATTTTAACTAAATCAAGCTGCTCATCGGCATCCGGGAACTCACCGGCAATGGCTTCAAATACATCCAGAGGAGAAATCAAGCCCTGCACATTTCCAAACTCGTCACTCACCAATACCAAAGAACCTTTCGAGGTACGCAAGGTATTAATGGCATCAATTACTTTCATTTTTTCAAAAATATAAATCGGACGATGGCGTTTGATTAAAGCCTTGAGCTGTTCAGTATCTTCAAGTACATCCAGAAGCTCTTTGGCACGCACCACACTCAAAACCTTATCCAAGCTACCGCGACAAACTGGAAATAAGCTATGTGGTACAGACAGCACCTGTTCACGAATTTGTTCAGGCGTATCATCAATATCTACCCAAGAAATTTGACTTCGTGGAGTCATGATCGATGCGACAGACCTTTCTGCCAGGGTTAATACCCCACCAATCATATAACGCTCTTCATCGGCAAAAGCTTCTTGAGCTTCAGAGTGCTGAGCACTATCAGTGACCGCTTCCATTTTTCCGCCCATCAGTTTCAGGATGGAATCTGCAGTACGGTGACGCAATGGAATTTTAGATTCATGTTTGGCTACATTGCGCTGGCCAAACTGGTTAAATGCTTCAATTGCAATTG
>NZ_DJDC01000087.1:16209-16364 GCF_002430855.1 Acinetobacter sp. UBA5934
GCCTTTTGGAATATGGAAACCAAAACCTTCTGCAATCAAGCTAATCCCGATTAATAACAAGAAACTTAAACACAGAATGACGACTGTTTGATGTCGGTTTACAAAAGCAGTTAATGATTTAGACGCTAATAACATCACAGCCATGGCAACGACCA
>NZ_DJDC01000087.1:16463-17367 GCF_002430855.1 Acinetobacter sp. UBA5934
TCATCACATAAATGTTATCAACCATACCAATTGCGGTAATCACCGAATCTAAAGAGAATACGGCATCTAACACTACAATTTGCGCAACAACTGCTGCAAAACTTGCATAAACAATATTGGTGGTAACTTTAACTTCAGGCTTGCCTTCAATCTTTTCATGTAGTTCAGTTACGGCTTTATACACAAGGAATAAACCACCGAATAAAAGAATGAGATCTCGACCTGAGAATGTCCAATCAAAGACGGTAATAAGCGGTTTGGTCAAAGTGACTAACCAAGAGATGGCAAACAATAAACCCAAGCGCATGAATAAAGCGAGGGATAAACCCACGACACGCGCTTTATCACGTTGTTCTGGAGGAAGTTTTTCGGCCAAAATGGCAATAAAGACTAGGTTATCAATACCTAAAACAATTTCTAAAACAATAAGAGTGAGTAAACCAATCCAAATTCCCGGATCTAATAAAAACTCCATTAGTTTATCTCTCCGAGTTTATAAATTTGGTTAAAAATAAACCTAGACCTGCACGGCGACGGATCCATAAATATGACCTGTTCAACAATAGATAAATTTATTATGCATAATTCAGAAAAATTGTAATTAGATTTTTGTATTTTTAGCGACTTAACCCTACTCTGGTAAGCAGTTCAGCTTATTTTTTATACTTTTATTTCATCTGTTCATCGGATTTTTAGCTTAAGAAAAGATAAAATTTATCGCTAAGTACATGCGTTGACCAATAAATAAAAAAGATATTTTAAACAAATACTTATTTTGTAAATTCATATAAGAAAAATTTAATGAATACACTGGACTGATTTGTTAACTAGATGATAAAAAAGCAGCAGATCTTTATTAAAAAGATCCGTTCACCCCAGTTTCTCTACACCAGAACAAAACATT